>JBOHSQ010000229.1:0-5372 GCA_050733295.1 Gemmatimonadales bacterium | reverse complement strand
CTTGAGCACGACGCTGCGGAGCAGCTCCTGGGCCTTCTGGATCTGGCGGAGGGTCTTCTGGAGATCGATGATGTAAATGCCCGAGCGCTCGGCGAAGATGAACCGGCGCATCTTCGGGTTCCACCGTCGGGTCTGGTGGCCGAAGTGAACTCCGGCCTCGAGCAGATCCTGCAGTTGCGGCTGTGTCATGCGGGTGCGACGTCCTTCCGTTCGGATGGTTATTCGTCCACCGGGTTCATCTCCCGCGCCAACCCCCGCAGGGGCACCAGGCGCGGAATCCACCGGTGTGAGGGATTGGGCGTCCGCGGGCTTGCTACCGCTTGCTGAACTGGAAGCGCTTCCGCGCTCCCGGGCGACCCGGCTTCTTCCGCTCCACCGCGCGCGGATCCCGCGTCAGCAGGCCCGCGATGCGCAGCTTGGTGCGGTGCTGCCCGTCGGCCTCCACCAGCGCCCGCGCGATCGCGAGGCGCAGCGCCCCGGCCTGACCCGCCTGCCCGCCGCCGTCCACGTGCGCCTTCACGTCGAACGCGCCAAGCGTATCGGTGGCGGTGAAGGACTGCTGGATGTGCTGAACCAGCGAGGGACGGGGGAAGTAATCGCCCAGCGTCCGGCCGTTGATGTCCCACTTGCCGGTGCCCGGGGTGATGTACACCCGGGCGACGCTGGTCTTGCGGCGCCCGGTGCCCTGCCAGCGATTCTCGACGGCCGTCGTCATGCGGTTACCTGGTTGGCGCCAACGGTGTGCGGCTTGGGCTGCTGGGCCGCGTGCGGATGCTCGGGGCCGGCGTAGACCTTGAGCTTGGTGCGCAGCTTCTGGCGGGAGAGCGAGTTCTTGGGCAGCATGCCGAAGACCGCCTTCTCGATGACGCGGTCCGGATGCTTGGCCAGAAGGTCGCGCGCCGGGGTGAAGCGCTCGTGGCCCATATAGCCGGTGTGGCGGAAGTACCGCTTGCCGTCGAGCTTGGTGCCGCTCAACCGGACCTTGTCGGCGTTCACCACGACGACGAAGTCGCCCCCGTCCATGTGGGGCGTGAAGGTCGGCTTGTGCTTGCCCCGAATGAGCTGGGCGACGGCAGTGGCGAGCCTGCCGAGCGGCACGTGGGTGGCGTCCACCACGTGCCAGTCGTGCGAGATGTCCGCCGGCTTGGCGCTGAAGGTCTTCATGTCCCGTCCGGTACGCCTGAGTCCTGTGCACCCCGTTTCGGGCGCAGACCTGAATAGTAGACGGCCCTTGGGGTTAGGGTCAAGGCGCCCCACCCTCCTCGACCCCCAGTTCCACCAGTCCCTGACCCTTCTCGACCGCCTGGCCGGGGGCCACCAGCACCGCCTGGACGACCCCCGCGGCCTTCGCCTTGAGTTCGTTCTCCATCTTCATGGCCTCGAGGACCGCTACCCCCTGACCTTCCTGGACCCGCTGGCCGGGCTCGACCAGGATGCGGACGACCAGTCCCGGCATCGGCGCCTTCAGGACTCCCCCGCCTGGCCGGGCCTGGCCCGTGCCGGTGAGGGACCGGATGTGGCGGGTTCGCTCGTCCACCACCTCCACCTCCCACCGGTCGCCCCGCCACCCGAGGTCCCACCGGCCCCGACCCGCCGGTTCCACGAGCAGCATCCAGGAGGCGCCGCCGAGCAGCACCTGGTGGACCGGGGTGCCCTCGACCGGAGCGGTGGATGCCTCCACCGCCGTCCCGTCGACGGCGATCCGGTCGCCATCGACCTCCACCAGGTGCTCGCGGCCCCGGACGGTCACGTAGTACCTCATGCGCGCTCCAGGAGCGCGACGGATTCCACGTGTGCCGTCTGGGGGAAGAGATCGAACGCCCGGAGCGCGATGAGCCGGTACCCGCCGAGCCGCCGAAGGTCGCGCGCGAGGGTGGCGGGATCACACGAGACGTATGCGATGCGGGCGGGCCCCACGGCCGACAGCGCGTCCACCGCGCGCGAGTCCATGCCCGTCCGGGGTGGGTTCGTGACGACGGCGTGGGGCGGCAGGAGGCGTCGCAGCATCGCTTCGACCCTGCCCTCATGGATTCCCGAACCGGCCCCGGGGTTCCGCTTCCTCGAGGCGGCAACCGCGTCGGGATCGAGCTCCACGCTCTCGACCGTGGCGCCGCGGCCGAGAAGCAGGGCCGTCGTTTCCCCCACGCCGGCGTAGAGATCCCAGAGGTGGCGACCGGAGACGGGACCGAGCTGCTCCACCGCCCATGCGCGGATGTCCCCGGCCAAGCCGGGGGCGACCTGCTCGAAGGTGTGGGGCGGAAGCTGTCCCGATTCCCTGGCGACGGGCTGGCCGCGGCGCGACGCGGCGGGCGTCACCCAGACGGTCGCGTCGAACCCGGATTCCTTCAATCGGTTCCGCAGCTCCGCGGCACCGCGCCACCGTGCGCGCGGGCGGGCGGGTGTGATCCCGACGTGAAGCGATCCATCGCGCGCGCGGCGGAGGACCAGCGCATCCACCGGCTGCGGAAGCAGAGCGCGATTCCGGGAGACTTCGGTCCAGAGCCGGTTAAGTGATTCCTCGGCGATCTCGCAGCGGGCCAGGTCGAAGGTTTCCGCCGGGCGTCCGAGCGGATGAAAGCCGATGCGGCCCGCGCTGTCCTGATGCACGGTGATCTTGTGCCGGTATCCCCACTGGAGCGGCGCGGACTGCACCTCCGGGTCCGTGACGTCGAGCCGCCCGATCCTCCGGAGGGCCTCCCCGACGATCGACGACTTCGCGCGCCGCTGGGTTGCCTCATCGAGATGCTGCAGCTGGCAGCCGCCGCAGCGATCCGCGACGTAGTGGCCGCATTTCGGCAGGGCCCGCGAAGCCGCGGGCTCGATCACCCGCGCCAGATCCGCCTCCGCCCAGTTGCGATGCTCGCGGACGACGCCCAGCTCGACCAGATCTCCAGGCGCCGTCCGCGGAATGAAGACCGCCCGGCCATCCGGCAGCCGGGAAACCCCGGCGCCTCCCGCGGCGATGGACGCGACACGGAGTGTGGTGCCCACCTCAGCGCTCCCCGCCATCCCTCAAACCGGACCGGCGCCCTGCCTCCACCCAGCGCCCTGCCGTGGTGCTTGGCGCGATGGCCGGCTTGCGATTCCGCCGCGCCTCGTCCTCCGCGAGCGCCGCCGCGACGGCGACTACCCGCTCCATGGCCCTGTCCTCGGGGGGCGGGAGCAGGTCCTGGCGCCGATCGAGGAACTGGATGTCCACCTCGCCGGCACGGAACGCGGGATCGCGGATCAGGCGCCGGTGGAATCCCTGGTTGGTCGGCAGGCCCGCGACGATGAGCTCGCCGAGTGCCCGATCCATCCGGTCGAGGGCCTCGGCGCGGTCTCGGGCCCAGACGATCAGCTTGGCGATCATCGAGTCGTAGTGGAGCGTGACCTCGTCGCCAGTCTCGACTCCGGCATCCCACCGCACCCCCGGCCCCGAGGGGACGCGCAGGTACTCGATGCGGCCGGTGACCGGGAGGAAGCCATTGGCGGGATCCTCACCGGTGATGCGGCACTCCACCGACCAGCCGTTCGGCTGCCGCGGGCCGTCCGGGATGCTCATCGGCATCCCCCGCGCGATCCGGAGCTGCTCGCGGACCAGGTCCACCCCGTACACCAGCTCGGTGACGGGATGCTCCACCTGGATGCGGGTGTTCATCTCGAGGAAGTGGAAGGACCCGTCGGCGGCGAGCAGGAACTCGCAGGTGCCGGCGCCGCGGTAGCCGACGGCCTCCGCCGCGGCGACCGCGGCCCGCCCCATCCGCTCGCGCAGGCCGGCATCGACGGCGATCGACGGCGCTTCCTCGAGCAGCTTCTGATGCCGGCGCTGGACCGAACACTCGCGCTCGCCGAGGTGGATGGTTCGCGTGGCATCGGCGAGGACCTGGATCTCCACGTGCCGGGGGCGGTCGATGAACTTCTCGACGTAGACCGCCGGGTCGCCGAAGGATCTCTGCGCCTCGCGGGCCGCGGCGCCCAGCGCCGACTCGAGATCCTCCGGACGATGCACCATCCTCATGCCCTTCCCGCCACCGCCCGCCGCCGCCTTGACCATCACCGGATAGCCGATCGCTTCCGCGAGCTGCCGCGCACCGGCCAGGTCGAGCGGGCGATCGGCGCCGGGCACGACGGGGACCCCGGCCGCCCGCATCCGGCGCCGGGCCTCGGTCTTGTCGCCCATGGCCCGAATCGCCGAGACCGGGGGCCCGACGAAGGCGAGCCCTGCCTCGGCCACCGCCTCCGCGAATGGGGCGCGCTCGGCCAGGAAGCCATACCCCGGATGGATGGCCTGGGCGCCCGAGACGCGCGCCGCCTCGAGGATGCGGTCGATCCTGAGGTAACTCTCCCCGGCCGGGGCGGGTCCGATCGGGAGCGCGAGGTCGGCCGCGCGCACGTGCGGACTGGTGCGGTCGGCCGCCGAATAGACGGCCACCGCCTCGAGTCCCTCCTCGTGGCACGCCCGGATGATGCGAAGGGCGATCTCGCCGCGGTTGGCGACGAGGACGCGGGTGATGGGGGTCAAGGGTCGAGGGTCGAGGGTCGAGGGAGGGAGGGTCTGGTCGCTGTTGGACGCCGAAACGTAACGCCCCACTGGCTTGTTGCCACCGGGGCGGTCAGCGGAAGGTGAGCCGCAATTGCCGCCTATTTCCGGCACCCCTCCGCGGACTCGCCGGTCGGGGCGAGGAGGCCGGCGCAGAGCAGCACGTTGTGGCGGGCGGCCGCGGCGTAGATGGCCCACACCTCGTTCGTCCATGCGGCCGGACCGGCGCGCTGCGCCTCGATGAGGGCGGTGACCGCCAGCACGCCGCCCGGCTCCCGCTTCTGGGGCGCGCCGGAGACCAGCACCAGGCGGTGCGGGGTCCAGATTCCGAGCGGAGCGGCCGCGCGATCGGCCATGGGCGAGAGGCAGATGGGACGCTTCTCGGCCACCCGCGACAGTGCCTGCTGCACCGAGAGCGATTCGTCCACGTCCAGCGCCTGGGCCATGCGCTTCCGATAGAGCGCATCGACGGCGTAGAGGCTCGGGATCAGCGGCTGCACGTCGCGGCGCCACCCGACTCCGAGCGCCACGGTCCAGACCGCCAGCACCTCGACTTCGTTGCCGGTGGCGAGGATGCCGTTCGGGGGACAGGAGTTGAGGAGGTTGTATCCGAGCTCGGTCACGAAGTTGGGGAGCGGCACGCGGAAGCCGGCCGAGCCGCGAGCGCGGGCGTCATTCCAGCCGAGCTGCTCCACCTGGAGGATGGCGCGCTCCACCTCGACCATGCCACGGAAGAAGCGGGCGGAGTCGAGGCCAAGCTGGATGGCCTGGTCGAGCACACTGCCGCTCAGGTCGATCAGCAGGCCGCCGTCGGTGTCGGCGCCGTGATCGGTGAGGTGCCACTCGCGAG
>JBOHSQ010000228.1:0-25047 GCA_050733295.1 Gemmatimonadales bacterium | reverse complement strand
GGCTGGATGGCTGGATGGCTGGATGGCTGGATGGCTGCGGGACCAGCAAGGTCTACGGATCGGGCCCGACAGCAAGGCAACGGAATCGGAGGTTGTTCCACGTGAAACCGGCTGGATTGCTGTAATGTGTTAGCTGGTAACTAATTATTGTGGAACATTTTACGCTACATCTACTGCGGTTTGGCCGTCAGCCCGACTCTCGCCCGCAGCAGCTCGGCACACTCCCCAGCATCCTCCCGCAGGACCGTGTGGCAGAAGCCCGACGCGAGCCGTCCCGACCAGTCCAGATCCACCAGCGACTCGATCACACCCCGGAGGCACGCCGATTCAGCTGCGCTTCCTTGCCGCGCGCAGGCTTCGGTGACCGTGTGTCCGCCGGGTATCCCCTTCCAGGTCGCCCATAACTTCCCCAACCCGCGCCAGCACTCGTTCGCGAGATTCGCCTCGAGCCCCGAGCACACGATCACCAACGAATCGGCCGTGACCGCACCACGCGCAAGGATCGCCACCGGCTCGTAGGCCCAGCACGCCGGGCGATGCCGGGGCTCGAGTCCTTCGCACGGATTCGCAGCATCATCCGCCTGAAGCCCGACAACCGGCCCCCTCCCAGCGGAGGCGTTCCGCCCTTGGCCACGATGAGCTGCCGACTCATGCGCGTGGGCGAGATGCTCCGCCGCGGCACCATTGTGTCGCCGAGCGATTCCACGCTCCATGAACACACCATCCTGACACTCGCGGACCATGACATCGCCGGGCAAGGCATCACACCAGGCGAGTGCGGGCGCAAGGCGGGCGTGTTCGCGCAAGAACGCACCATGTCCGAACCCGTGCGCACATTCGAGGGCCACAATCGGAGCCTGTGCCTCGTCGCTGCCGCACAGTCTTGCGACTTGCGCCGAATCGAGCCCGCCCTGCATTCGAGCTACATGCTCCTCCAGCACACCGTGGTAACACCCCGTCTGAAACGGCGGGTGGCAGGAGGCCAGCAGATCAGGGGAGAATCCGCGTAGCGCGACGACAAGGCGGCCAACCGCGTGGGCTATCTGGTGGCCCTTCGGAGCCAGCGTGGAGTCCCGCGAGACGGCCGCGCTCAGGCTGTCGAGCGCGGCACCGATTCCGTGCGCGTGGGCAACTGCGAGGATATCCTGTGCCGCGGCCCTCGCCCGCTGGTCGAGGCCGGGGATCCCGCCCGCCTCCCCGAGATCGCGGGTCTCACAGGCAGCACCCGCCAACATTACGGCCACCACAAGGCCCATGGCGAGGATCCGGCTATGGAGTAGCATAGAGCCCCGGCAGCGAGATCTGTGGCAACGCCACCCAGGCGCTCGAGGTATCGGCACACTGCCGAGCCTCCAACAGCAACGGCGCGGGCCGCGCCGACCGGCCCTCGGGTCGGGTCCACTCCAGCACGAAGAAGAGTTCGAGCCGCTCTGGCATCGCCCCGTGCCCAAGGCGCCCGCCCTCGCGGCAGAAGTACCGCGACAGCCATGGGCGCGCATCCTGGAGGGAGGGGTTGATCAGGTATATCAGGTACACGCGCCAGTAACCGTTGCGCATCAACCCCTCGCGATCTCGCGGCTTGTCCAGGGAAGCCCTGGCGCCGCCACGTGCCAGGTCCACAGTGTCGCCCGCTGCTGTGAAGGCCCTCGCTACCCACCATCCGTCATGCTGCCGCGGCGTCGGGGCAAACATTACCCAGCGCTGCTCGAGCCCGCTCACTCGCTCGGCCACCTTCACGAGCGCCGGCAGTGACACCAATCCCACCCGCCCGGCCCCCGCCCAGGCCGCGACGATCAGCGCCACTGCGACCAGCGCCTGCAACACGAGCGACCGGGGGACGACCTCGGCCTCGGCCGGATTGCCCGCCGGCCCGTCTGCCCGCCTGCCCTCCCAGCACCAACCAGGCAATGTCGCCACCCAGCACACGATCGGGATGGCCACGAACGTCCCGAGGGACAGCGCGGCCCCGAATCCCAGGTGAAGCAGGGTGAACAGCCCCACCGCCACGACCCGGAGCCGCCCCTTCATCGACACGAACAGCAGGAACGGGCCCACCGCCTCGAGCAGCCAGGCGCCGCGGGTGAGGGCCTGAAGCAGGACCGGCGGCTGTGCCTTGAGCCAGAGGCCGAGCGGGGTGACGAGCTGGTCGAAGTTGAGCGCGAGCAGGAGCGCATCGCCCCGGGTAAGCCACGCCGGGCCCACCTTGTTCAGGGCCGCCAGCCAATAGAGCCACGCGAGCTGGAGAAGGTAGGCGGCCGGCGCGAGGCCAATCACCGTCGCCGGCGCAGGAGGGCCTGCCCGCCTCGCGTCCAGGCTCCAGCGGGCGCCGAGCGGCAGGAACATGGCCCAGAAGAGCATGGCCCGGAGCAGGGCGTCGCCGCCGTGCAGAACAGTCGGATTGCGCTGTGCGGCCGAGGCGAAGAGGAACCAGGATGCGATCGTGGCGACCCGCGTGTGCCATCCGGCGAGGAGCGCAATCGCGGCCACTCCGGCCAACGCCAGGAGAATGGCCGCGCCCACGCTGCTTCCGGTGGCGAAGTAGGCCGAGGGGAACTCGACCCCCGGCGCGGCAAGCACCGCGCTCCGGGGCAGGACACCGTGGTCGGTATGGAAGTCGCGCAGGACCCCGAAGCGGCCGGCGACGTCGGCCAGAAGCACGCACGCCGCCCCGATCCGGAAGACGGCGAGCGAGCGCGTGTCGAGTGCGAACGCGCGCCGGAGGAGCGCGCCCGGGTTCATCGGAATGCGATCAGCGCGACGTGTCTTCCGTCGCCGTGTCACCGGGACTTTCGGTCGTGGCCGCGGCCGCACCGTCCAGGATCAGCATCGAGCCGTCGCGCTGGTCCACGCCCAGCCCGGTGCGGGTCCGGCCGGCGCGGTCGGCGAAGACGAGCGACACCGACCCGTTCGGGTTGATACCGTAGGCGCTCCGTGTCCGGCCATCGGCGTCGGCGAAGACGAGCGAGCCGGTGGCATCCGGCAGGAAGCCGAGCACCATGCGCGGGTTCCCGGTGCTGTCGGCGAAGGTGAGTCCCGCGGAGCCGTCGGGCAGGAGCTGTAGCTTGACACTCCTCGCATCGGCCCCGTGCTGCATCACCAGCCGAAGGGCGCCGTCGTCCCCGAACCCCCACGCGCCGCGAACCTTGCCGTCCTCCCCGCGGAGCACGAACTGCCGGCCCTCGACCACGTCCGGTACCAGCCCCGGCATCCCTCGGCGCGAGGCCATCCAGATCACCGACGCCGCGAGCCCGAGCAGGAGCGCCATCCCCACCAGGGTGAACAGCGACATCCGCCGAAGCCGGGCGTTCTCCTGTTCGAGGGTGTCGAGGCGTACGCTGAGGATGTCGGACATTATGGGGCCGAAGGTCGAGGGTCAAACTTCAAGGAGTTCTGCCATCCAGCCATCCAGCCATCCAGCCTCACACCGACGTCGGGAAGTCCAGGAAGTACGACCGCCCCGCTCGCCGGACCAGGTCCTGCGACAGCGTGGGCGGGACCTCGAGGTACTTCGCGATATCGAGCAGGTGTTCCACCAGGTCGCGCGGGTGGCAGCCCCGCGGCGCGATCAGGTAGCGCTCGTAGAACTCGGCATAGACCTGCTGCACTGCGGGCAGGCTGTAGTCGAGCCCCGCCTGCTCGCAGTAGCGCCGGAAGATCAGGGCGTACTGGTCCGGCGACGGGCTCTCGATCTTGATCTTGTAGTGGATCCGGCGGAGGAATGCCTCCTCCACCAGCCCCTTGGGATCGATGTTGGTCGAGAAGATCACCAGCGAATCGAACGGGATCGGGAACTTGGCGCCGGTGTGCAGGGTGAGGAAGTCCAGGCGCTTCTCCAGCGGCACGATCCAGCGGTTGAGCAGGTCGCGCGGGGGCACTCGCTGGCGCCCGAAGTCGTCGATGATCAGCACCCCCCCGTTCGCCTTCACCTGGAACGGGGCCTGGTACATCTTGGTGAACTCGTCGTACTGCAGGTCGAGCTGGTCGAGCATCAACTCGCCACCGGTGAGCACCACCGGCCGGTGCACGTGCACCCAGCGCCGGTCGTACGGCACCCCGGCGGTGAAGATCTCACCCGCGATCCCTTCCACCGGCGGCGGATCCGGGACCCGGCGATGGTACACCGGGTCGTACAGCACGATGATCTGCCCGTCGATCTCGATCGCGTAGGGGACGTAGATGTCGCCGCCCAGGAGGCTGGCGATCGTCTCTGCCGCCGCGGTCTTTCCGTTGCCCGATTCGCCGTAGAGGAAGAGCGAGCGCGCCGAGTTGATCGCGGGACCGATCTGGTCGAGCGTGTCCTCGTTGAGCACCAGCCAGGAGAAGGCCCGTTCCAGCTCCGCTCGCGTCACCTTCGCGTGGCGGATCGACTGGGCGTCGATCCAGTGGCGGTACTGCGCCAGGGGCACCGGCGCCGGGCCCACGTACTGGTTGGCCTCCATGGCCTCACGCCCGCGGTCCCGCCCCGCCCCGGTCAGGTCGAAGACGTAGCCGGTCCGGCTGGGGCCGTGGGTGCCGCGCACCTCCACCATGCGGCGGTGCTGCAGTGTGAGAAGTTGCTCGTCGAGGAAGGGGAAGGGAAGCCGGAGCGACTCCACCAGCTCGAGCCCGGTACGCGCGCCCTGCACGTACATGGTCTTGAGCAGCAGGTCGATGATGAACTCCTCGGAGAGCCCCGTGTCGGCGACTGTCTGGGGCACGCGCGGGATCCGCCGACGCTCCTCCTCGGAGTCGTCGGCCACCGCCGCGTCGGGGATGAAGCCCTGGCTCATTCGACCTCCAGCCATTCCAGCCGGTCGCCGGGGCGGATCGCGGCCCGGCCGAGCGTTCCCGCCGGCACCTCGAGCGCCACCTCGGCCGCACTGTGCGACGCCGTCCGCGCCCCCGGCTCGAGCGAGGGGTGAACCGCCACCACCCGGCCCTCCCGGTCCATGAAGGCGACGTCGATAGGGTAGCGCATGCCCAGCATGTGGACCGCGCGGCAGGGCACCAGGAGCAGCCCTTCGCCCTCGGCCAGGGGCGGCCGGCCCAGGAGCCCGAGGAGCCGCCGCCACCATGAATCCGCCACCCCCGCCCGCTCGGCGAGCACCACCCCGTCACCCGCCCGGCGGACGACCGCCGACCTCACGCCAGCCCCGACAGCGCCTCGATCACCTGGATCACCGCGGGGCCGAGGATGACCACGAACATCGCAGGGAAGATGAAGAACACGAGCGGGAACAGCATCTTGATCGCGGTCTTGGCCGCCGCCTCCTCGGCCCGCTGCCGCCGCTTGGTGCGAAGCACGTCCGAGTGCACCCGCAGCGCGTCCGCGATCGAGGTGCCGAACCGGTCGGTCTGGATCAGCATGCTGGCGAACGACTGCACATCCTCGACGCCGGTCCGCTCGCCCAGGTTGCGCAGCGCCTCATCGCGTGCGGTGCCCGCCCGGATCTCGAGGTTGGTGAGCTGGATCTGCTCCCCCAGCACCGGGCTCACGTTGACGATCTCCTCGGCCACCCGGACCAGCGCCTGGTTGAGGCCCAGGCCTGCCTCGACGCACACCACCAGCAGGTCGAGCGCATCGGGCATCGCCTTGACGATCTCCTTCTGCCGCCGCTTGGCCCGCCCCCCCACGTGGAACGCAGGGAGCACCCAGCCGAGCAGCATCCCCCACATCGCACCGAACAGCGCCAGAGCGGGCGGGAATCCGAGCACGGACATCACCGCCACCGTGCACACACCGAGGCCGAGCCCGAGCATGATGCGGGCGCCCAGGTAGATCGGGACGGCGCTCGGGCTGGTGTAGCCGGCGTGGATCAGGAGCCGGCGGGTCTGCCAGGCCGAGCCGGAACGACCCTCGACCCGGCGGCCCAGGTTTTCGAGGATGGCCTGCAGTTGCTCGGAGCGCTCCTGCCGGCGCCGGCGGGTGAGGGCGTCGCCCATGCCCCCGGCCTCGCCGATCTGCTGCAGGCGGCGGATGGCCTCGGGCCGGCCCGGCTGGAACTGGACCGCCCAGTACACCGAGGCGGTCACGGCCAGGCCGATCAGCAGGGCGATGAGGTAGATCTCCACGGCGGGTCCCTAGATCTCGATGTCCACGATCTTCCGGATCCACAGGTAGCCCAGGATCTGGAAGACGAGCGCCATCACCAGCATCACCTTGCCCAGCGGGTGGGTGAAGAGCAGCAGCACGTACTCGCGGTTGAGCATGAAGATGGCGAGGCCCACGGCGATGGGGAGCAACGCCAGCACGTAGCCCGACATCCGGCCCTGTGCGGTGATCACCCGGAGCTGGCGCCGGATCTTGAACCGCTCCCGGATGACGTAGGAGAGGTTGTCGAGGATCTCGGCGAGGTTGCCGCCCACCTCGCGCTGGACGAGGACCGCCGTGACCAGGATGCGGGTGTCCACGAGCGGCACCCGGTCGGCCAGGGCGTACATGGTCTCCTCGAACCCGAGCCCGAAGCGCTGCTCCTCGAACACCCTCCGGAATTCGCCGGCGATCGGATCCTTGGTCTCGTCGGCCACCATCTTGAGCCCCGCCGAGAGCGGGTGGCCGGCCCGGATGGCGCGGCCGATCAGGTCGATGGCGTCGGGGAGCTGGGCCTCGAAGTCGCCGAGCCGCTTCCGGGCCCTGCGGCGGGCGATCAGGTAGGGTGTGACCGCGCCGGCGAAGCCCAGGAGCGCGGCCACCGGAAGGAACCGGGTGGGGATCCAGCCCGCGGCCGTCCCCGCGGCGCCAAGGCCGAGGGTGAGCAGCAGGAAGGTCTGCAGGCTCCACCGGGTCTCGCCCCGCTCGAGCAGGACCGCCACGTCCCGGAAGCTGGGAAGCCGGGAGAGCGCCGGGTCGAGCGCTCCCTTGTGGCGCCCCTGGTCCCGGCGGATGAGCAGCTCCCCGGCGTCGCTGTCGAGGGTCTGCTCGGCGAACTGCTGGAGCTGCTTCACCACGTTGCGCGCGCGCGCGCGGCCCCGGATCCACTCCGCCACGAGGGCCAGCGAAATGGTGCCCAGGCTGACGGCCAGGAAGACCAGGCCTGCTGTGAGTACCGTCTGGTCGGGCACGCGCGCTACCTCCGGGGCAGCTCGACGTCGAGGTTCTCGAACAGGAGCGAGGAGAGCTTGATGCCGTAGGCGCGGAGCCGGTCGGCGAACTTGGGCCGGATGCCCGTCGCCTTGAACCGCCCCACCACCCGCCCGTCCTCGTCCATGCCCTGCCGCTCGTACATGAAGATGTCCTGCATCGTGATGACCTCGCCTTCCATGCCCACGATCTCGGACACCTGCATCAGCTTGCGGGAACCATCGCCCAGGCGGCTCACCTGGAGGACCACCTGCACCGCGCTCGCGATCTGCTGCCGCATGGCCTTCTCGGGCAGGTTGAGCGAGGCCATCGCGATCATGGTCTCGAGCCGGGAGAGCGCATCGCGCGGGGAATTCGCGTGGATGGTGGTGAGGGAGCCGTCGTGGCCCGTGTTCATGGCCTGCAGCATGTCCACCGCCTCGCCGCCGCGCACCTCGCCCACCACGATCCGGTCGGGCCGCATGCGCAGCGCGTTCACCAGCAGCATCCGCTGGGGCACAGCGCCCGCACCCTCGATGTTCGGCGGGCGGGTCTCGAGCCGCACCACGTGGGGCTGGCGCATCTGAAGCTCGGCCGAGTCCTCGATGGTGACGATGCGCTCGGTGACCGGGATGAAGCCCGAGAGGATGTTGAGCAGCGTCGTCTTCCCCGCGCCGGTGCCGCCCGAGATGATCACGTTGAGGTGCGCCTGCACGATGCCGCGGAGCAACTCGAGCATCGGCTCGGTGAGCGATTCGGTGCGGAGCAGATCGTCGCCGCTGAGTGCGTCGCGCTTGAACTTGCGGATCGACAGGTGGGGCCCATCGAGCGCCAGCGGCTTGATGATCGCATTGACGCGGGAGCCGTCGGGCAGGCGAGCGTCCACCATGGGCGAGCTGTCGTCGATCCGGCGGCCCACGGCGGACACGATCCGGTCGATCACCTGCAGCAGGTGGCGGTCGTCCTGGAACCGGATGTCGGTCACCTCGAGCCGGCCGTGCCGCTCGATGTAGACCTGCTTCCAGGTGTTCACCAGGACGTCCGAGACCTGCGGGTCGTTCATGAGCGGCTCGAGCGGGCCGAGTCCGAAGATCTCGTCCAGGATCTGGACAACCAGTTCCTCGCGCTCCTCGAAGTTGAGCGCCGCCTTCTCCTGGCCGAGCAGCTCGTGGACCACCTTGCGGATGGCATCCACCACCTGCTCGCGCTCCATCTTGTCGAGGTTCGCGAGGTTGAGCCGCTCCAGCAGCTTGCGGTGGATCTTCCCCTTGAGCAGGGCGCGCGCGTGGGCCGCGTCGGCTGCCTGGTCGGCCGGGCGCTGGAACGTCGCAGGGGCGGCGGTCGGTTTCCTGGGGCCCGGGGCTGGCTGCTGCCCTGACGGGTCGGGGGCCTCCCAGGGGAGCGGGTTACGGCCGGGGGGACGATTCATCGGTCAGCTCCCCTGCTCGGGCGCGGGCGAGGGCGTGCCGCGCCCGCTCCGCATGGCCGCGGCCATCTTGCCGAGCAGTCCGCCCTTGGGCGGCCGGCTCCCGTTCGGGCTCTCGCTCCCGATCACCCGATCCGCCAGGTTCCGGAGATCCCGCACCACCGGTGACTTCCCGCCCGACAGCACGACCGGCTTGCCCGAGTTGATCGAGCCCATCACCGCTTCGTAGTCGTTGGCCAGGGTGGCGTACACGCCGAGCCCCAGCGTCTTCTCGACGTCCTTGAGCGAGATCTCGTCGTTGGGGTTGTACCGGTTCACCACCAGCCGGATGTGGTCGTCGCCCCGGGCGGTGACCCGCCTGAGCAGCGGCAGCGCCCGCTGGATGTTCCGCAGGCTGGGAAGGTCCACGGTGGCCACGAGGAAGATCTCGTCGGCCTGCTCGAACGCGGCGACCGTGGCGGGCGAGAACGACTTCGAGGTGTCGACCACCATGTGGTCGTACTGGGTGCGGAGGTAGGCCAGGATCTGCCGGATCTGGTCTTCGCCCAGGTCGGCGGTGCGGTCGGGGTGGTAGGGCGCCGAGAGCAGGTGCACGCCCGAGGTGTGCTGCTCGATGTAGGAGGCCAGCAGCCCCGTGTCCATCCGGTGGAAGTTCTGGATCAGGTCCACGAAGTTGAACTGCGGCTGCACCCCGAGGAGGAGCGAGATCTCCCCCAGCTCGGGATCGAGGTCCACGAGGAGGGTGCGGCCCCGGGTGCGGCGCGCGATCTCGACCGCAAGGTTGGTGGCCACGGTCGACGAACCGGAGCCTCCCTTGGCCCCGAAGACGGCATAGACCCGCGAAGCGCCGACACCGGTCTTGCTGATGGCGGGGAGCCGGGCCTGAAGCCGCGGCAGTGCGTCCGCCAGGGCCTGGGTGGAGATCGGCTTGGGGAGGAACTCGGCCACGCCGGAGCGCATCGCGCCCAGCAGGTCCTCCGCGGAGAGCGGCGGGCCGATCAGGACGAGGGCCAGGTCCTTCTCGGTGCTGGCGAGGTGGCGCGCCAAGGCCAGCCCCGTGGCCGGGTCATCCTCGATGTCGAGGAAGACCGCCGCTGGGGCGGACTCGCGCACCGTCCGCACCATCGGGAGGGTGAACTCCTCGAAGGTCACGGCGACCTCCTGCACCAGCAGGAGGCCACCGCGGGACTCGCGGCAGAACGCGTGGACCGCTTCACGCAACGCGGCGTCCCGGGAAACGAGGACGCCGCGTACGGGATGAATGCTCATCCTAACGTGCGATCCTTCAAGAGGTTAGGCGGCCAGGGCCCGAAGTGCCGGCTGCAGTGTTCCGGGACGTGTCGCAACACTGGCAAGACCTATTCCACCAGGCGGAGAAGCTTGACCAGCGTGCCCTTGGTCTCGCCCTCCTCCGTGGCCGGGACCGGCCCCATGTACCGACCCACAATGGGACTGTTGTTCACGTCCGGGTCCAGCTTCTCCAGGAAGAAGAGACCCAGGTTGTTGAAAATCAGGGTACTGCGCCCGCTCGAGACGTTGGCAGGGTCGGCCAGCGGCACGATCGCCACTCGTGGGCTCGCATTCCAATTGGGGGCTGGGACCATCGTCCCGTCCACGTCCCGGTAGAACTCCACCGTGGTGAATCCGGGATGCGCCACGTCCTCGACTTCGACCGCCACAAGGTCCTCGTCCTGCTGGATCAGGGCCTCCATCCCCTGCTCCACAGGCCCGATGACGTTCCCGGGCTTGTCCTGGTATCCGGCGAAGGTGTCGCCGATGTTGACTTCCTCGTCGGAGCAGCCCTGGATCCATTCCCTGACGTCCTTGCCGCCGCAGTTCTCGCCGTCCACGCACCAGAGCTGGAATTCGCCCGGCGCCGGGGCGCCCTGCGGGCTCACGTGCTTGAGCACGATCGGCCGGCCATAGTCGTTGTAGTAGTACGACCCGGCACCCGGCCCCATCGTGGGCGTGGAGCTGTTGCGATACTCGCTGCCGAGGCCGGTGTAATCCCCGCTCCCTTCCCCGGCCGGGGCATCGTCGCGGCGGTAGTGGTCGCCCACACTGGTATCGTACTCCCAGTTCTCGACGTCCCTGTGGTCGCCACCGCCCTGCTGGAACTCGGAATCGACCACCCGATTCTCGGCGACGGTCTCGTTGTCGGCGTCGCCCCACCAGTCCGGCAGGTAGAACGGCTTCACGCACTTGCTCACGCCGGCGTCGGTGGCTTCTGCCGTGGCTGATGCGGCGATGGGCACGCTGTTCACCCCGAAGATCCGGGCGAACCAGGTGCCCACCGCCTCGCGCCGCACCACCACGGTGACGCGGTACCTGGGCTTGTCCACGGAGTAGGTGACTTCGGCGGAGTCGAGCATGCCGCCGGACATGTAGTTCCCCTCGGCCGACTCGTAGAGCCGCGCCGGGATCATGACGTCGATTTCGGGGTCGTCGTTCTCCCGCTCCTGGAAGACGCTGGCCCCGGCCAGGGCCGCAGCGTCTGCCGCGCGGCTCGCCTCGCCGCGGGTCTTGTAGAGCATCCCCAGGTCCACCGCCAGCGCCGTGACGGAGAGTAGCGCCGTGATCGAGATTGCCACCAGCACCAGCGACGCACCGCGCTCGTTCCGCACCGACTGAATCGTCCACCGCATCATCCTGCCCTCCGGGCGCGGGGGCGCGCCCACTTGAACCTTGCCGGCCGCCGGCCGGCCGGGTGCTACCGTTGCGGGGCCTGGCAGGCCGGCACCTGCGACGCCTCCGTGCACGACTCCCGGGGCATCTGCAGCTCCCCACGCATGGGGCTCTGTTCCATCTCTTCCCGAATCCAGCCCGGCCACTTCCACGTCTCCGGCTCGCCCGTGGGCATCCGCGGGTGCCGGGTGCTGGCGCGGATGATCTTCGGCGTGACCAGCACCATCAACTCGGTCGAGCGGGCGTCGGTGTTGTTGGAGCGGAAGAACGCGCCCAGGATCGGGATGTCGCCGAGCACCGGGATCTTGGTGACGTTCTCCAGGGTCTGGTTGTCGATCAGCCCGGCCAGCACCAGGTACTGGCCCTCGGCCAGCTCCACCTCGGTCTCGGCCCGGCGGGTCAGGATGGTGGGAACCTCGAAGCCGCTGGTGACCAGGCCGTTGGCGAAGTCGAGCGAAGATACCTCGGGGGCCACCTTGAGGCGAATGGTGCCGCTCCGGGTGAGCTGGGGGGTGAACTTGAGCTTCACCCCGAAGTCCTTGAAGGTGATCGACACCGCGTTGTTGCCCGTGCCCGACTGCACCGTGGGGTAGGGGAACTCGCCGCCCGCCAGGAAGGACGCCTCCCGCCCCGGCAGGGTGAGCAGGTTGGGCTCGGCCAGGCTCCGGAACACGCCCTTGCTGATCGCCGCCTGGATGGCCGCCTGCACGTTGGCGTTCTCGTTCGACATGAAGAACCGGATGAGGCCGTCGGAAATGGTCTGGCCGAAGAAGTCGGCCGCGTCGGCGTCGAGGTCCTGGGGGTTGAGCGTCGAGAGGATGGAGGAGAAGTCCTTCCCTGCGCTCCGGTTCACCTCGGCGATCCGCACCTGGAGCAGGATCTGCACCGCCGGCGGGCTCACCAGGTTGTCGATGACGGTGGCGCCGGTGGCCCTCGAGGCGTCGACCGCGCGCTGCACCGAGGCCGCGTCCTTGAGGTCGCCGGAGAGCACCACGACATCGCCGCTCGCGCTCACCGAGATCATCTCATCCGGAAGCAGGTCCTTGAGGTAGCGCTCCAGCCCGGCCACGTCCGGCGTGACCTGCACCGCGTAGAGCCGCGGCGCGCCCTGTCGGTCCCAGAGGATCAGCGAGGTGTTCCCCACCTTGAGCCCGTTGAGCACCATCTCGGTGCCGCTCACCGGCACGGTCTGGAGGATGTCCGGGTCGCCCACCGCGAAGCGCTCGAAGTTCACCGGGTTCACCAGCAGCACCGACCCGCCCCGCGTGAGGGTGAGCGTCTGGGTGGGTTCGCTCAGCACGCGCTGCGCGGCGGCGCTCCGGCCGGCGGAGAGGAGCACGAGGAGAACCGCGAGGAATCGCACGGCGCGCTGGATCACCTGCACCTCGACGCTGGGGTCACTGGGTGGTGTCGGCCGTGGCCGAGCCGCCGGCGGAGAAGCGCCGGACGGTTTTCTGCCCGCCCTGGAAGCCTTCGACGATCACCTGCTCGGGATTGCGCTGCCGCCGGACGATGGCGCGGCGGGTCGGGCCCAGTGCCTTCCGCTCCGAGGCGAGCAGGGTGCTCTTCCGGGCCCCGGAGGTCTCCACGAGGGCGGTATCCAGCGTGTTCCGGAGCGTCATCTGGATCCGTCCCTGGCCCGAGGCGAGCGCGAGGGTCTCGGCCTGGGCCGGCGTGACGAGGAACGTCACCACGGGCACGGACATCGGCTTGCCCTCGGGATCGAGCTGGATCGACTGTCCCGAGGCCAGGGCCTGGATGTTCTGCATGATGATCCGGGTGGTGGGCTCCCGGCCCACGTCCGGGTCGCTCATCGTGAGCATCACGTCGACCCGGGTGCCCGGAATCACGAAGCCGGCCACGCCCACGATGTCGTCCACCCGGACCGACAGCGCGCGCATCCCCTCGTCGATGAGCATCGGGAGACCGCCGCCCGCGCCCTTGGGCGCGAGCTTGCTCTCCAGTACCGGCTCGTTGGGCCGGAACCCGCTCACCACGCCGCGGCCGATCACCTGCTGGGGATCGCTGTGGAACCCGGGCGGGAGCGCCTCGCCGGGCCAGTCCACGGTGCGGATGTCCCGCTCCTGGATGACCGCGCCCACCGGGATGTCCCGGTTGGCCAGGACCGCCACGTTGCTCGCCGCCTCCTGGTTGAGCAGTGGCGCCGCCTGCTGGCGCAGGTAGCGGAGCGCCAGGTAGGCGGCGAGGCCGCCGGTGGCGATGGCGAAGGCGAAGAGGACCCAGGTCCGGGTGCGAGCGGCCATCGGCTATTCGTTCCGCATGCGGGCGTAGGTGGCGAGGTTGACCGTCCCGGTGCCATCGGCCGAGGCCAGGCTCACGAACGGCGCCAGGAGACCGAACCGGAAGGGCATCTCGATCCGGACGGTGACCGTGAGGCCACGCCCGGCCTTGAACCCGTCGAAGGTGATGTCGGCATCGTCCGGGTTGAAGCCCGAGGAAGCGATGCTGTTCTTCACTTCCGCTTCCACCTGGGTCTGGGTCACGGTGGCATCGAACATCGCGGCCATGCGTGCCCCTTCCCGGGCGGCGTGGGTGATGGTCTGGTGCAGGTTCCACGCGCGGCCGAACTCGATGATCCCGAGGACCAGGACCAGGAGGATCGGCAACACCAGGGCGAACTCGACGAGCGCCTGCCCCCGCTTGTCGCGCCCGAATCGGGCAAGGTACCTCACGGCAGCGACACTCCCAGGAACCACGTGATGAGCGCTCCCGCGCCGATCGCCAGCCCGTACGGCACGGTGATTCCCTCGGGCGTGGCGGCCACCGGCTCGAAGCCGGCCCGTCCCGGGGAGATCACCGCGAGGAGGCGCCGGCCGGTCCGGCGGAGCACCGCGGCGAGCACGCCGCGCCGCGCCGCCTCGAACAGGCCGAGGACGCCGCCCACGAGGGCGATCACGAAGAGCGCCGAAAGGAATGGCCGGGGCCCCAGGAAGGCGCCCACCGCCATCAGCAGCTTGCCATCGCCCCCGCCGAACACCCGGAGAATGAAGAGGAGGAGACCGGCCCCGAGCCCCAGCGCGGCACCCAGAAGGCCGGCGAGCAGCTCGCCCTGGCCCATGGCGCCACGCAGTGCCAGCGCCGCCGCCACCCCACCCACCGCGACCCAGTTGGGAATGCGGCGGGTGCGCACGTCGTGCAGCGTCGCGGCCGCCGCAGTGGCGACGAGCGCGACCGACGAGAGCACCTCGAGGGTGGGCTGCGCGGTGAGCATCGGGCCCCTGGTCCTGATGCGCGAACTGGCCGCCCCGGGGGGGACGGGGCGCGGGGCCGGAGGACCTCGCGCCGCCGTTCGTCGGGACGGCCGCCCCTTACTGCAGGACCGGTGTCGGAACGCTGCCGGGGGCGTTGTTCAGCGCGTTCGAGGCGCGGTTGAACACGTCCGCGATCTGGTTCCGGAACACGATGAGGAACGCAATGAGCGCCACCGCCACCAGGGCAATGATCAACGCGTACTCGGTGAGGCCCTGGCCGGACTCATCCGTCCAGAAGCGATTCCAAAGCGCCGTCATACTTCCTCCCCTATCGTTGCAACGCGTGAAAGTGGACTACGCCCGCGCCGGAGCGACCGGCGCGGGTCAGGGCTGAACAGGCGACCCGCGGCCTGGGGCCGCCCCAGCGGCCGGGACCCGGAGGTACCGTTGCGTGGGCGTGCAACCCCGAAAGGCAAGAGGCGTGCCCCCGGGTGCCGACCGCCAGCCGGAAGGTGGGCGTAACTCTTTGGCGGGATTGGGCCTCGGATGGACTCTCAGGGGCACTATCCAAGCCCCGCCCACCGCGGCGCGCAAACTGCGTCGGACGGGCCCATCGAAAGACCCGTGGCGATCGTGCAACGCCAAAAACGAAGCGTTGCCGCCCCGCCACAGATCCGGGGAAGGCAATAGCTGGTCGATGCGCCTTGGGGGAGAGCGCATGACGACCTCCACTTTGGGGAATGCAGGCGATAGCATACGTCCTGCGACTGACTTACCGCAAGCTCCGGGGGGGACTTGAGCCAGTCCGAAGGGAAGTTCGAACCGACTGGCTGGGGGGAGGCGCTGAGGGAGCACCTCCCCCTCCTGACGCTCGTCGCCCTGTGCACTGCTGCCTGGCTCGCCCTGGACGCATACCTCGGCCCCAGGTTCGAGGCCGAGCTCACTTACGGGCGTACCTACCTCGGCCTGATCCAGTTCTACTGGCTGCCGCTGCCGTTCGCGCTGGCCGGGATCCGGTTCAGGCTGCGGGATCCCGCCGGAGGGCTCCTCCCCGGGCGCGAGGGCTGGGCCGCGGCGTGGGCCGTGTTCAAGTTGAGGTACCTGCACCCGGCGCGGGTGGCGGGCGCCTTCCTGGCCGGTGCCCTCCTCGCCCTCACCATCAACGGCTTCGGGTCGTGGAAGCGGTCCATTCCATCGGTGGCGCCGTTCGCGTGGGATGCGCGACTCGATGCGCTCGACCGCGCCCTCCATGGAGGCCGGCTCCCGTGGGAATGGCTGCAGCCGGTCCTCGGCAACCTGCCGGCCACGGTGGCGCTCGACGGGATCTACATCCTGTGGCATCTCCTCTTCGGGGTCGTGGCCGCCTGGCAGGTCTGGAGCGCCGACCGCGCGCTTCGCGCCCAGTTCCTTCTGGCCACGGTGCTCGTCTGGGTGCTGCTGGGAAACGTCGCGGCCACAATCTTTTCTTCCGCTGGCCCGTGCTGGTATGGTCTCCTGGTCCCCGGCCCGGCCGATCCCTACGCGCAGCTCATGGCGTTCCTGCGCGGTGTCCACGCCGAATGGCCGCTGGTGGCGCTCCAGGCGCAGGATCATCTCTGGCACTCATACGTCACGCATACCGCGACGCCGTACACCGGCATTTCCGCCATGCCGAGCGTGCATGTGGCGATGCCGGTGCTATACGTGCTTGTCGCCTGGAGGCGCTCGCGGGTACTCGGCCTGCTCTTCCTGGCCTACGCGGCGGCGATTCTCGTTGGCTCGGTGCATCTCGGATGGCACTATGCCGTGGACGGCTACGCCAGTATCGTGGTCGTCCCCATCCTCTGGTGGGCAGCCGGCCGGCTCACGAGTCGGGCGGCAGGTCAGCGGAGCGAGCGTGGAAGCGCGAACACCACGCCGCCGACCGTGTCGGCCGCGACGTAGCGGTCGAGCAGGACTCGAAGGCGCGGGTCATGGCGCAGGTAGGTGGGATAGTCGAAGCGTCGGACGGGATGGACGCCCCGCGCCGCGGCCGGCGAGGACGGCACCCACACGATGACGGCGGGAGGCGTGGCCTCGAGGTCGGCGGCGATGCGATCCAACCAGGCGCGTTCCATGGCCGGGAGGGGGTCCGGCGGCGCGCTGATGGGCGCTCCGCCTCTGGCAGCCTCCGGGTGGAAAGCGGCCAGGGGCCAGAGGCTCGGATCCCGGAGCGGCCAGGTCGCACCCGCCTCCCACACCACGGGGAAGATCTCGCCGTGGCTGGTCGAGAGAATCAGCGCGGGCCCGCCGCGGGCGCGCTCGGCCAGCGCATCGCGGAAGAGGCGAAAGCGGGAAGCCGGGTCGGCCCGGAACTCGAGCGCCCGAGCGAAGAGTGAAATGGTGCCACGACCGACTGCGACCCCGGCGAGCACCAGGCCGAGGAGCGCGACGCCGCGCACGGCCCGGGACCGGTCCTGCGTGCCGAGCAGGACAAGGGCCAGCGTGCCGAAGACGAACGCCGGCACCCAGAGGTAGCTCCAGCCCTTGAGCTGAACGAGCGCGGAGAGCAGGAATCCCGCTCCCGCCACCACGAGAGATCCGGTGGGCGCGTCGTCCGCGCCGGTCCGCCGGGCCAGTGCCCAAGCGGGGATGGCCAGGATCGCGGGCCACGCGAACATCAGCGTCCGTGCCAGCAGGACCGAAGGCTCGGGACGCAGGTAGGCGCGATACACCGGGGCGAGCTCGCGCACCGAGGCGATCCAATCGTGCTCCAGTCCGAGCACGAGGCAGGCGTAGGCCACGCCGACGGCAATAATGGCAAGGGTATCCGGCCGGAGCAGCGGGATTCCCGCGCGCCGGTGCCTGAGCTCGAGGAGTGCGAGCGGCAGGAGGAAGAAGGGCTTGAGGGCGAAACCGAGCCCCGCAAGGACCCCGGCGAGCACCGCCCACGCGCCGGCGGGCTTCGTGCCCTCGATCCTGCGCGCGCCGACCACGATCCATGGGAGTACGAGCAGCACGGAGAGGTGTTCGCGCTGGCCCCGCTGATGCAGCGGCGCCAGCACCAGGACCGCGAGCAAGACCGCGAAGCTCGCGGCCGCACGCGCGGGGGTGCCCAACAGCGCATGTCCGCGAAGCAGTCCGAGCGTGAGGAATGTGGCGAGGACGCAGGATACCAGGACGGCAGCCTGCCAGGCATCGCCGGGATGGATCCGCCCCGCCCGGGCCAGCGCGACGACGGGTTGCTCGAGCCAGAAGATCAGCGGCGGGTTGACGTCGGCCACTTCCCGCCCGAGCGTGGCGCCGTCGAGAAGTCGGCCGGCGGCATGGAGCAGCCAGCCCTGGTCGGCGTCCACGGGAAGGATGAGGCCCGGCACCAGCGCCGCGGCGCCGATGGCGAGGCCGGCGGCGATTGCCACCGCCACCCATATCGTTCCCGAGGCGGGCCTGGGTGGCACGGGGCCTGCTGACACGCGCCCTGCCTTCTCGCCCGGGAACCGGGCCGCAGGAGGAACCTTGATCGACTTCGGGGGACTCGAGGTGATGCGTTGAGCCGCGCCGCTGGATTCGCCCGGCTGGTGCCCGGCCCTGCGGCCGTCGTCTTCTGGTTCTGGCTGGTGGCGGTGCCCCTCGTGCACCAGCCCCGGCTGCTGAACGGTGACGGCGACCTCGCCCGCCACCTCCGGCACGGCCAGTGGATTCTGGAGCACGGGACGGTGATCCGCCAAGACCCGTTCTCCCTCACCCACGCCGGCCGGCCCTTCGTGGGGTTCGAGTATGGCAGCCAGGTGATGTACGCACTGGCCCACCGTGCGGCCGGACTCGCCGGCGTCACCGCCCTTGCCGTCGCTCTCATCGCGCTCGCCAGCGCCCTGGTCGCGCGCTTCCTGCTCCGCCGCGGCGTGGATCCGCTGCTTGCCTTTCTCGGCGCCATGCTTGCGGGGGTGGTCGCGCAGATCCACTACGTTGCGCGGCCCCACCTGGTCACCTTCGTCCTCACCGTGCTGCTGCTCGAGATGCTCGAGCGGCCGAGGCGCCCCCCCTGGTGGGTCTTCGCATTCTTCTTCGTCGCCTGGGCCAACCTGCATGCGGGCGTCCTGTTCGGCCTGGTGGTGGTGGGGATCTACCTGGCGGCGGCGGTGGTCGAGGGCCTGGACTCCGACCGCTGGCACGAGGCGTGGGGCCGGATGCGGGGGTTCGGGCTCATCCTGCTGGTGGGAACAGCCGCCCTTTTCGTGACACCCTATGGTGCCGACGGCCCCACCCACATCGCGCACTTCTTCGGGGACCGGTACCTGCGCGAGCGGACCTCGGAGTTCTTTTCTCCAAGCTTCCACTGGGCCGGCATGAAGCCGTTCCTCGCCGTCCTGCTCGGGACGGTGCTCGCCTTTGGCTGGTCCCGCGGACGGGTGCCGCTCTCCTCCCTCCTGGTGATCACCGCCACCATCGGCTTCGCGCTGCTGGCCCAGCGCAACGTCTCGCTCTTCGCCTACACCGGACTCCCCCTGCTGCTGCTCCACCTCGATGGCGCGTGGAAGCGGCTGCCCGACCCGCGCGGCCTCCGCGCCGGGTTCGCACGCGGGGCCTCGCAGGCGACCGACTGGCCCTGGATCGCAATCGGCGCGCTGCTGGTCGGGGCGATCGCGGCGAATGAGGGCCGAGTCCGGTCGGTACAGGTGCTCGCCAACCGCTTCGACCGCTACACATTCCCGGTGGACCTGGTTGAGCACGCGCGGGCGCGCGAAATGAAAGGCCGGTACTTCCACGAGTTCACCTGGGGAGGGTACCTGCTCTACGCCTGGCCCGGACAGCCGATCTTCATCGACGGCGGCACCGACTTCTTCGGCGGCAGCCACCTCCGGAGCTTTCCCGCGATCCGGGGCATGTGGCCCGGCTGGCGCGATTCGCTCCGCGCGTACGACATTGACCACGCCCTGCTGGGCGTGAGGACGCCGCTTGCCCACGAACTGGCCCGGGACCCGGGGTGGGGACTGGTGCGCTGCGACGTGACCGGGGTGCTCCTCTCCCGCTCCGCGCCCCGTGCTGCCGCGCAGTCCGATTCGCTGGCGTCCTGCCATGCCGCGTCGCGCGCCTGGCGCCCCTCCGAGGACACGGAATGAGCCTCCCCGAACTGAGCGCGGTGGTTCCGGTCTTCAACGAGCAGGAATCCCTCGCAGAGCTGCATCGCCGCGTCTCGGGGGTGCTCGACGGGCTCGGCGTGTCGTGGGAGATGATCCTGGTGAATGACGGCAGCCGGGACCGCACGCCGGCGATCCTGGACGACCTCTGCGCCTGCGATCCGCGCTGCCGCGCGATCCACCTGTCGCGCAACTTCGGCCACCAGGCCGCGCTGGCGGCGGGTCTCGACCACGCGCGCGGCCGGGCGGTGGTGGTGCTCGACGCCGACCTGCAGGACCCGCCCGAGCTGCTGGGACCGATGCTCGAGGCCTGGCGTGCGGGGCACGAGATCGTCTATGCCCGACGGACCGTCCGGCAGCGAGAACCGCTGCTCAAGCGGCTGTCCGCCTGGGGGTTCTATCGCATCCTCCGGCGGTTGAGCGACGTCGATATCCCGACCGACTCCGGCGACTTCTGCCTGATGGACCGACAGGTGGTGGACCTGCTCACCTCGATGCCGGAGCGGAATCGCTACGTCCGCGGACTCCGCGCCTGGGTGGGATTCCGGCAGGCGGCCATTCCCTACGAGCGGCCGCCGCGCTTCGCCGGCGAGCCCAAGTACACCTTCCGGAAGTCGCTCGGGCTGGCAGTGAGCGGGGTGCTCTCGCTGTCCCGCTCGCCACTCCGGTTGGCCACCTGGCTCGGGCTCATCGTGTCGCTCGCCAGCTTCCTGCTTGCGATATGGTTCGTGGTCCAGCGGCTCACCGTCGGGTTCAACGTCCGCGGCTGGGCCAGCACCACCGTCATCATCCTGTTCCTCGGCGGGGTGCAGCTCCTGACCATCGGCGTCATCGGGGAATACCTCGGACGGATCTACGACGAGGTGAAGCAGCGACCGCTGTACGTGGTGCAATCCCGCGCCGGCTTCGGCGACGAGCCCGGCGCGGATCGCTGACCCGGATGGACCCGCGCTTCCTCGCGTCTTTCCGCTCGGTCGAAGACCGGCACTGGTGGTTCCGGGCCCGGCGGGACCTGCTGATCGGCCTGCTGGCTGCGCGCGTGCCCCCCGGCGGCCGCATCGCCGACCTGGGCTGCGGCACCGGCCATTTCCTGGAGGCGGCTGCCGGGCGCTGGGAAACCTGGGGTCTCGAGCCCTCGGCCGACTGCGTGGCGTTCTGCCGGGAGCGGGGGCTCGGGCGAGTCCTGCAGGGTGGGATCGAGGACGCCGAGCGGCTGCTGCCCGGCGGCTTCGACGCGGTGACCCTCCTCGACGTGGTGGAGCACCTCGAAGACGACGTGGCGGCGCTCCGGACCGCGGGCCGGCTCCTCCGGCCCGGCGGGACGCTGCTCGTCACCGTGCCGGCGTACCAGTGGCTATGGTCGGGGCACGACGAGGTGAACCGGCACCGCCGCCGGTACACGAAGCGCCGGCTCGGGGCCGCGCTCGCGGCGGCCGGGGTCGCCGGGGCACGGGTGACCTACTTCAACGGGTTCCTGTTGCCGCTGGCCGTGCTCGATCGGCTGACCTCGCGCGTGTTCCGGCGGCCGGCGCCGGAGCAGCTGAGTGTCCCGGCGTCGCCCATGAATGTTGCCCTCGAGCAGGTATTCCGACTGGAGCGGCCCCTGGTGGCCAGGGGCGAACCGGCGGGCCTCCCCGCGGGGCTTAGCGTGTTGGGTGTGGCTAGGCACCCATGAGGGAATTCGATCGACTGCCTGGCCCTGAACCCGCGGTAACGGTCCATGTCCCTCGGACGACGGTTCATCCGGGCAGCACCAGCACGGTACGGCGTGGGGCGGTCGCAGGTGGGTGGAGAACCGATGGGCTGGCACTCGCGCCCATGTGGATGTTCATCGGAGCCAGCTTCGCCCTCGATCTAGCCGGCGTACTTCCTGGTTTCATGATCCGGTACTACGGAAACGCGTACTACTACTTGGCTGCGCCTGCGGCGTTGCTAGCCGCCGTAGGAGTCATGGGTTGGTGGGCGCTCCGCCCCTGGCCTGACGGAGCCAGGATCCGTCCGGTTTTCCTCGCGTGGCCACGAATCTCGGTCGAGGATCGTCGCCGGATCTCGAACTGGCATCTCGTAGGCCGTACGCTCGCCTATGGCATCACCCTCCCACTGCTCTGGAACACCTATGCGTCCTGGAAGACGCTCATTCCCGTGCTGCAGCCGTTCTACCTCGATCCCGCCCTGGCCCGGGTGGATCGGTGGATCCACCTTGGCCGTCACCCCTGGGAATGGCTTCACTCATTGCTTGGCAGCATGGCTGCAACCGAGGCAATCGACGCCGTCTACTTCACCTGGATTTTCCTGATCCCCATCGTGATTCTGATCTTTGCCTTCTGGCGCGATTCGCGAAGGAGGGCTCAGTTCTTCCTCACCTACGGCCTGACTCTGATCCTCCTGGGCAGCCTCGCCGCGACCGCATTGTCGTCGGCGGGACCTTGCTACTATGCGCTCCTCGCGAACGGCCCAGACCCGTACGCGGCATTGATGACGTCCCTGAGGGATATCGATGCCCGAGTGGGTCTTCATGTCACTGCGACCCAGGATTGGCTCTGGCGATCGCACCTCGCCCAGGGCCAGGTTGCCTATGCGCGCATTTCTGCGATGCCCAGCATCCATGTGGGCTTGACGTTCCTGTACGTCCTTGCGACCAGGGGCTCGGGTCGGATCATTGAAGCGCTCGGGTGGACCTATTTCGTGCTGATCTTGATTGGCTCGGTGTACCTAGGGTGGCACTACGCCGTCGATGGATATGTGGCAGTATTGGCAGTGGGGGCCCTGTGGAAGGGGGCGAGTTGGGTCCTAGACCGGCAGCAGTCTAGTTCGCCTCCGCTTGCCCGCGACCCGTGAAACCTGGCCGGTGGGAGATCCTGGCGGCAGCGATCGCCTTCGTTGCGCTCGCGGTACAACTCTCCGTTCCATTGAACTGGGATGTGGCCTGGCTGACCTACTTGGCCCGTGAAGCGAATGCGGGGGTCCGTGTATACCGCGAGTATATCGAGATCAATCCTCCACTCCAACTCTGGTTGCTCCGACCTGTCGTCGCGGTGGCGGACCTGGTCGGCGTCCCCGTCACGAGCATGGTCAAGTGGACCCTCTTCGGTGTTGCGATGGGGCTCACCTGGATTGTTGGAAGCGGCCTCCCCAGTCGCCTCCGGGGGCAATTGCTTTGCGGGACCGCGCTAGGTGCCCTCTTGTTGCCGATGGATCAGTTTGGCCAGCGTGATCACTACTCCGCGCTGCTTCTTCTGCCTGGAGCAACGATCGCCGGCTTGCGCCGCACAGGGAATGCGGTGGAAGGGGGCCGCGCGGCCTTCGCCGGGCTGCTCGCCGGCGTTGCGCTCGCACTGAAACCACACTACGCCGTGGTCTTGCCATTGCTCGCCGCGTACGGCGCGTGGGGTAAGCCGCGCTGGTGGCAGCAACTTGTGGGTCAGCCCGAGCTCTGGGTGCCACCGATCGTGTTCGCGGTGTATCTGGTCGGAATCGCTGTCGCGACGCCAGAGTACTTCGGTCAGGCGCGCACCTATGGAGCGTACTACATGGAGTGGCACCGTGCCCAAATCCATGAGTGGCTCCAGCCGCTGACCTTCATGACGCTCGCCGCCTGCCTGGGATGGGGAGCTGTGCGGCGTGAAAGTCCACACAAGGCCTTCGGAGATGCGTTGTTGCTCACTCTCCTTGGCCTGTACGCGGCTGCCTTGATCCAGTACAAAGGATTCAGCTACCACCTGCTGCCTGCGGCAATTGGCGGGTCGGTGCTCCTCCCGCTTATCGTCTCCGGCAGGCGGCACCTGGTGACTCTGCTGGTTGGACTGGTCCTGGGCATCGCCCTCTACCAGGGGAGGCGCTGGAGCCAGAGTGCAGCAATCCGGGTTGATGCAGTGTCCGCAACACTCCACTCCACGGGGGCGAAAAGTGTTCTCGTGGCGACCCACATGGTCAGAACCGCATGGCCAGCTGTGCTGATGGAGGAAATCCGGTGGAGTTCGAGTTTTCCCAGCACGTGGTGGATGGCGCGCCTGGTGGAGAAGCAGGTGGGAGGGGCGCGCGCGGAGGCTACCCTAGACGGGCACGCTCTCGCTCCGGTCGAACGCCGGCTCCTCGGGCGATTTGCTGATGACTTGGAGAGGCGTCGACCGGACCTCCTGATTACCTATGTGCCCGATCGGAGGATCGATCCGTACCGAGTCGGCATCATGGAGGTATTGGCGCTCGAACCGCGAGCAAGGAAAGCGGTGTCGCAATATGCCTGGAGACGGGGCGGGAATCCCTCACTCTGCCTGTATGTCCGGCGAGATTTCGTTGCCGGGCCTCAGCAGACCTCCGACCGGGCGGAATTTCCGGTGTCGCGCTGTGAACCGGTCGAACGGCAGGCGCATTCTGAGATCGGCGAACCAATTGGTGCGGGCCGTCTCACCCCACCCTGACCCACCGCCAGATCTCGCCCAGGCTCGCCCGCTTCCCGTACATCAGCATCCCGGTGCGGTAGATCCGGCCCGCCACCCACGCCACCGCCAGCAGGCCCACCACCGTGACGAGGATCGACAGCAAGAGCTCGCCCCAGGAAAGTGCGTCGAGGGACCAGCGCACCGGCGTCACGAAGGGCGAGTAGAGCGGGATCATCCCCATCGTCCGCGCCATCCCGCCGTTCGGGTCGTTGAGCAGCGACAGCACCACGATGAACCCGCCGGCGATGAGCAGCGTGACCGGCATGGCGGCCTGCTGCACCTCCTGCAGTGAGCTGCAGGTGGCCCCGACGGCGGCGAACAGCGCCGAATACAGCAGGAACCCGAGCACGAAGAAGAGCAGGAAGATCGCCAGCAGGTCGGCGGGGATGTTCGGGATCGGCGCCGCCATCACGGCATCCGGGCTTCCACCCAGGAATGCGGCAATCCCGCCCCGATAGCGCGCCAGCAGGTACGCGGCCCCTGCCCAGATCCCCACCTGGAGGAGTGCGACGGCCCCCACGCCCAGCACCTTCCCCAGCAGCAGCTCGAACGGCCGCAGCGAGGACACCAGGATCTCGTTGATCCGGCTCGTCTTCTCCTCGATCACCGTGGTCATCATCTGCTGGCCATAGAGCAGCAGCGCCACGTAGAGGATCATCAGCATCGCGTAGGCGAGGATGAACGAGGCCTCCCCGCTCTCCCCCGTGAGCCGGCCCTGGCTCACCCGCTCCGAGGCAAGCTCCACCGGCATCATCGCCCGACCCACCACCGCGGGATCCACGCCGGCGCGCGCCAGTCGCTCGAGCCGCACCGCGGCCGAGACGGCCGCGGAGAGCGCCCGCATTTCGCTCTCGCTCTGCGCGTTGGCGCCATAGTAGCGGAGCGTGTCGGCGAGGAATGCCGCCTCGGAGGCCACCACGATCCCGGTCGGAGAGGCGTCGCCCAGGTCGGGTACGCCGGTGCGCGCGACCAGCGAGTCGAGTACCGCATCCACCCGCCCCGTCGCCTCGATCCGGGTGACCGCGTAGCGGGGGTCGCCGTCCGGCTGGTTGCCCCGCCGGGATGCGACCAGCGCCGCCTCGACCCGCTGCCCGAACCCCGACCCGTCGGCGTCCAGCACCACGATGCGCCGGGGCCCGCGGTCACGCGA
>JBOHSQ010000227.1:0-10501 GCA_050733295.1 Gemmatimonadales bacterium | reverse complement strand
CCCATACACGGCCGGGATCAACGCGCCTGCCGCGGCGCCGGCAATGGAGTCGGCGCGCTCCAGGTTCGTGCGGGCGTTGATGGGAACCACGACGCGCACCAGTGCCTCCTCGCTCCGGCCCCGGAGTGCCGAGTCGCGCAGCAGGTCCCATTTCACCTTGTATTCGTTCGATGCCACCCGCCCGCGACCCTGGTACCAGTAGTAGACCAGGGCGCGCTCGCCGGCATTGGACAGCAGGTACCGATTGACGACCACCTGCTTCCCGGCCACGGCGAGCTTCCGATCCCCGGCCTCGAGCGCCTCCCATCCCGCCCCGGGGAGGCAGTTCTTCGGGCTGTGAATGGTCTGGCCCTGCGATTGTCGCTGGTAGTACCCCACGTAGGTGCTGAAGTCAGCCAGGCTGTCACCGGGGAAGGCGTACCACCGCAGGAGGTAGGCGTCCATGCCGGCGATCCGGCGCTCCTCGTCGCCGATGATGCGGTCGATGGCCTGGCGACCAAGGATCGTCCTGGGAATGTCGTCCAGTGGCCGGGCGAGCGGCACGTCGTGCTGACGGCCTACCGAGAGCAGCAGGAGACACCCTACTGCCAGCATCCCGCCGGGAGCCCAGCGTTGCCAGTCAGGCATTCGCCCTCCGTGCACGCCAGCGCCCGATCATCCCTTCCGCCTGGGCGACGAGCCAGGCCATTCCGCCAAGGATGCCGAAAGCGACCACGAACATGAGCCAACCTTCGCTCATGTGCATGAAGCCCTCACCCAGTTCCGGGCTCATGTAGTACACCAGGAAGCCGGTCAGGAAGACCCGCACCGCGTTGATCGCCACCGCCACAGGAATCGTCGAGACCACAAGCAGCACCCGGCTTGCGGGATGGCGGAGCCAGAGGCCGCCGACCAGCACCCCGAGACTCAGCAGGGCGGTGAGGGAGCGGAGCCCGCTGCAGGCCTCGGTGACGAAGAGGTTGCGCCCGGGGATCTGGATGATGTTCCCGGACAGGCGTACCGGGACATGTCGTGACTCGAGCAGGGACGCGCCCCACTCGGAGGCCTGGAACTGCAGCGGCAGCGCCGCCGCGCTCTTGATCAGCTCGGGGATCGGGATCGAGAGGGCGAAAAGCGCGAACGGGAGCCACCAGTGGAGCAGCTGCCGCCATCCGTACCAGCAGACCACGAGGCCTGCCGCCACCACCAGCACGGAGAAGCGGAGCGTGAACAGCTCCGACGCGAGCCCGGCGGCGTAGCGGAGCAGGATCCCGGCGCCGAGAAGCGAAAGTCCAAGCCAGGGGTTGGGCGCCCGGTCGGACAGGAGGCCGGCACGCCATCCGAGCCACAGCGCGAGCGGCGCCAACAGCAGCCCATGCCCCGCCTCGGGGTCGTTCCACCAGTCGCGCACCAGGAGCGCCAGCGGATTGGCCGCCAGCACGGCGAAGGCCGCGAGTGCAAGCAACACCGGTGCCGCGCGCACCCAGAATCCGGGAGCGCGCACCTCCCCGAGGTCGAGCCGGATGGCGGTCACTCCGGGACTACCATCCGCCGCGGCGGAAGAGCATCACGGGGATGGTTTTGGCCATGATCTTCAGGTCCTCCCACAGGCCCTGGGTACGAATGTACTCCAGGTCGTAGGAAACCTTGGTCCGCACGTCGTCGAGGCAGCGGTCGTAGTGGTGATTGATCTGGGCCAGGCCGGTGATCCCGGGCAGGGCGCGGTGGCGTGACGGGTACTGGTCGACCTGGTCGCGCAGGTCGCGGACGATTCCCGGCTGCTCCGGCCGCGGGCCCACGATGTTCATGTCGCCCCGAAGGACGTTGAGCAGCTGAGGCACCTCGTCCAGCCGGTACTGCCGGAGGAACCCGCCCACCAGCGTCACCCGCGGGTCGTCCTTGGCCGCCCAGACCGCCCCGTGTCCGTTTCCTGAATCCACCTGCATCGTGCGGAACTTGAAGATGGTGAAGGGCCGGCCACCGAGGTCGTCGGTCCGGCGGTGATTGTCGCCGAACTGTCGCCGGAGCCGCCGGTCGAGTCCTACTCGCGTCTGGGAATAGAGCACCGGCCCCCGCGAGGTGAGCTTGATCGCGAGGGCGATGACGAGCATGATCGGCAGGGCCAGGAGCAGGCCGAACCCGGCCACCACCACGTTCAGCAGGCGCTGCGGGTTCGAGGGCGCCAGCGCGGGATGCTCCACGGGCGTGGCCTGCGTGGATGCCGGCCGCCGCTTCGTCGCGGAGACCCCGGTGTCACGCACCCCCTCGCGCAAGTGAGTCATGGTCGATGTCATCGAGTGACCGGGCTCAGAGTGCCCCGATCGCCGCGATCGCAAGCGGGATGCTGAGGAGGAGCAGGACGGTCCGGGCCACCGTCTCCATGCGGCCCAGCTTGTCGTAGCCGATCGCGACCTCGTCGCCTCCCGCGAGGTTGAGCCGGTCGAGGGTCGTGCCCGAGGTGAGGGCGTAGCGCACCGACTCCTTGTCCACGATCTCCTCGCCGTACCGCTTGATCTGGCTCTTGTCGAGCCGTACCTCCCCAACCGGACCCCCGGCAACCATGACCAGGTCGCTCAGCAGCAGGTCTGCCGGCACGTTGTAATACCCCGGACTCCGGACTCCGCCCAGCACCGCCAGGCGCATGAGTGGCTCGGCCTCCACCGTGGGATTTCGCAGGATGCGCCCGATGCGCTCCTGCAGGTAGGCATCCAGCTCGGACCGAAGCACCCCGGTGAGCGGGATTTCCTGCACGACGGGCAGCTGCAGCATCCGGCCTGCGCGGACTGGGAAGGTGTCGTTCAGCGCGCTGTCCTCGAGTACCCGGATGAGGATTCGGTCACCGACGTTGAAGTCGCCGTCACGGAGTCGCGCCTCGATCAGCTTGGCCTCCGGCGACCCCGATGGAAGCGATGCACGCCTCGCCTCGAGCTCCGCCCGCGTCACCTCGGTGACCGGTCCCGTCGGTGCGGTGGCCGGCAGGGGATTGGGCTTCGAGTTGCCGCCGCACGCGGCAAGGATCACCAGGCACAAATGGATGGCGCTGCGCCGCACGGACACGCTCCGTCAGAGATCCTCGGGTTGATCCACACCGGGGCCGGCTTGGCCGGCGCACGGGGCGGGTGCAAGAATCGGACTCGGCAGCGAGCCCAGGCCGAACGCCGCCAGGCGGGAGCGGAAGCCGGCGAGGGCGCGCGAGAAACTCCGATCCTCGACCGCGCGCGCGCCCAGCGGTCCCACGTCGAGGGGGGACTCCGCCGCAATCTCGTCCCCCGGTGACGGCTCCACCCGGGTGTCTTCGATCCAATTCATCCAAGGGCCTCCGGTTTCCTGGAGGCCATGCATTCAAGGATGCTGCCGTCGCCAGCCGACCCAGCCGGTATGGCTATAAGTCATTGGCTGCAAACGACTTATACTGTTCAGCCCCGGGCCAGACAAGGGCCCCGGATCACCATTCCCTGTCCCGCCCTGCCTGCACCCTGTTGGCATCCCGCCACAAACAGGAGGTGAAGTTGCTGGACGGTCGCATCCAGGCGAGCAAGGTGTTGCGCAAATACCTCTACCCGAAGTCGGCGTCGGAAGGGAGCGATCAAGTCAAGTTGTTGAATTCAAACGCTTTGACTGATCGATGATCGCCCGCACGAGTCCTGCATGGTTCCGCCACCCGCAAATCCGGAATGGAGGCTCCCCCGCCTTCCATCCGCCACTTCGAGGCACCGAGCCGCATGTCCCAGGATCCCGTTCGGCGGGCCCCGCTGATCCTGATCGCGAACGATCATGAGTGGTCGGTCCGGTCACTCGAGAGCATTCTTGGCCCCAACGGCTACGAGGTGCTGCGAGCGTATACCGGGCGCCAGGCCATCGAGCGAGCGCGCGTCGCGCGTCCCGATGCGATCATCCTCGATGCCGAGATGCCGGACATCCACGGCTTCGATGTCTGCCGCACGCTGCGCGAGGACCCGAGGTTCGGCGCGTCCACCCCCGTCGTGATCACCACGGCCGGCCCGTCGGGACGGAGCCAGCGCCTCGATGCCTACCGCGCCGGGGCCTGGGAGTTTCTGGGCCAGCCCCTCGATGCCGAGGCCCTGCTCCTCAAGCTCAACACATTCGTGCAGGCCAAGCGCGAGCTGGACCGGGTGCGCGACGACGCGCTGCTGGACGAGGTCACCGGCCTCTACAACCGCCGCGGCCTTGCCCGGCGGGCCCGGGAAATCGCCACCGAGGCATTCCGGCGGCGGCATCCGCTGGCCTGCGTGGTGCTGGCGACCGAGCCGGGCACTCCCGACCCGACGGCCGCCGACCATGTGGTGAGCGGCGTGGGCCGGGCGCTTCGCCGGGCGGGCCGAGTTTCCGATGCCATCGGCCGCCTGGGTCACCTCGAGTTCGGGCTCATCGCCCCTGCAACCGATGCGGAGGGCGCGATGCGGATGGCAGCACGCGTGGGCGGCGCTCTGCGCGAGACTCGGCTCGTCCTCCCGGGCGGCGACATGCCGCTCCGGGTCCGCGCCGGTTACACCGCCGTTCCCGACTACCGTACCGCCGAAATCGACCCCCTCGAGATGCTGCTGCGAGCGACTACCGCGCTCCGCGATGCCGACCCCGGCAGTGCGGCGGCATGGATCCGGTCGTTCGACCCCGCGATCGCGAACTGAGCTCCCTCCGTGCACGAGGGGCCCGCCGGCCGGTGCCGGCGGGCCCCTTCGGCGTACCCGGGCCCCGACGATTCAGGATCCGGCACCGGCCGGAAGCCGGGCCGCGGCCTCGTTCTCGTCCTCGGTCGTGTACCCGTACACATAGCGGTAGTACCGGTAGGTGCCGTCGGCCGAAATGCTGTTGAGCACCGCGCCCAGGATGCGCACCGGGAGGCGGTCCATCAGCTTGAGCTTCTCCTCCGCCAGCGTGCGATCCGTCTCCCCGGCCCGGAGGACGATCATCATGTTGCCGGTGGCCGCGCTCAGCACGAACGGATCGATGCCTGCGGAGAGTGGCGGGCTGTCGACGATCACCACCTGGTACCGGCTCTTCAGGTCGGCCATCACGGAATGCATGGCCGGGGAGCCCAGGAGCTCGGGACCGTGATGCCGGCGGCTGCCACAAGGCAGTATCGTGAGCCCGGCGTGCGTCGAGGCCTGGAGCACTTGCTGCAGCTCGGCATCGCCGGTGAGCAGGTCGAGCAGACCCGGTCGGCGGCTCAGGTTGAACATCCGGTGCAGCTCGCCCCGCCGGATGTCGCCGTCGATGAGCAGGGTCCGGTAGCCCGCCTCCGCGAACGAGAGCGCCAGGTTGGAGGCGATCAGCGACTTTCCGTCACCCGGGCTCGGGCTGGAGACCGTGAGCAGGATCGGCCCGGCAGCCCCGTAAGAGTGGGCCAGGTTGAGCCGTATGGTCCGGAAGGCTTCGATGACCTGCGCGGCTTCCTCCGGGTCCCGCTCCGTGACCTTGGTCTTGTTGATCTGCGGAATGGCGCCGAGGATGCTGAGCCCCAGCCCGCTCGTCACCTGCTCGGGATAGCGGAAGCGCTTGTCCAGTTGGTCCAGCAGGATCGCCACCGCGCCGGCCAGCCCGATGCTGGCGAGGAACCCCATCAGGATCAGGCGCAGTGCCTCGTTCTCGGCGGGCTGGGTGGGCGGCACGGCCTCGCTCAGCACCCGCACGTCCGGCTGGGCGCTGGCGGCGGCGAGCTTCGCCTCCTCGTACTTGGCCTGGAGGTCGAGGTAGAGCCGTTCTGCGCTCTCCGTGTCGCGGAAGAGCTTCCCCTCGGTGATGGTCCGCATGGGGATGGCCTGCAGCTCGCGCGTCGCCGTGGAGATTCCTCGCTCGATGTCCTGCTCCTGGGCCCGAAGCTGGCTGACCAGCGCCTGGGCGTACTGCGGCACGATCTGGGTCTTGAGCTGGCCGATCCGGGCCTGGAGGTCCTGGACCGGCTTGTGCTGGTCGGTATAGCGGAACTGCAGGGCCCGGAGCTCGGCCTCCGCGCTCGATACCTCCTGGAGCGCGAGCCGCAGGTCGGGAGCGCCCTGCGTCGGCGGGACCGACTGGAAGGCATCCACCGAGAAGTCGCCCGACTGCGCCCGGCGCACCACGGCCTCGAGCGCCTCGCGGTCCCGGCGCAGGGTTTCCAGTTGGAGCTTGCGCTGGAAGAAGTCGGACATCACCGGATTCTGGGTCGCCTGCAGGCCCGAGACGATCGGCGCCTCGCTCGGCATCGTGATGGTCCGAGTCCGGAAGCTCTCCAGGTCGCCCTCGGTCTTGCGCAGGTTCTCTGCGGCGTACTGGACCTGCTGCTCCAGGATCTTGGTCAGTTCCACCACCTTGCGGGTCTTGAGCTCCGCCGCCAGTGCCACGAACTGGGTGGTGATGGTGTTGAGCGTGGCCGAGACCCCGTACGGGTCCACGCCGGTCAGCGCGATGCGCATGAAGTTCCCATCGTCTGCCGTCTGGACCACGAGCTCTTCCGCCAGGGTCATCGAGGCGTCGCGGGGATGCCGGACGGTGAATTCGATTTCCTTGTCCTTGCTCAGCCGCTCGCGCGGGGGAAGCCAGGCGAACCCGAACTTCCGCCCGACCGAGTCACCCACGGCGCCGCGCTCCGGCGGCAGCCCGCCAGTCTTGAGGCGGAGGTCCCAGGTGCGGCCGTCCTCACTCACCTTGAGGGCGTACTTCCCGGGGTAGAACCGTTGCTGCAGGGTGAAATCCCGGAGGGCAACCGAATCACTCGGAGCCTTGGGAACGAGGTACAGCTTCATCTTGAGCGCCGCGGAATCGAGCACCACCGGAGTCCTGAGCAGCTCCACCCACGCGAAGGTCTGCTCCAGGAGCTGCTCCGCCCGGATCGGGGCCGCGCCCTCGCGGTTCTGCACCTCGATCCAGATCGTGGCAGTCGCGGTGTACTGTGGCTTGATGAACCGGGTAGCGAAGACGGCCAGCCCGGTGCCGAGCGTGGTGATGGCCAGGATGAGCCAGCGGTACCGGCGCAACGCGGCGATGTAACGCGCCCACTTGATCCCTTCGCCCTCGTCGGACGGGGGAACCGGGGGCGGGAAGTGCTCGGGCGCGCTGAGCGCGGTGCCATCCGCCGAGGGGAAGCCGGCGGTGTGGGTATCGGACGTTGGGACCAGGTCTCCGGCCATCGGCACGCTCGATCTCGCAGGTCAGGGGCAACCAGTCCGGCCACCCGGTGTGTAGGTGACCCACGCAAGGGGGATACCGTCACCCCCCGCGGGCCCGGCACCGTTCTTCCTACTCCCGAACCCGGCTGTCAGCCACTCCGGCGAGCTAAAGTGTTGCGCGATCGAGGCCCCTGCGGCAATAGTGTTGCGCGGGTGTTGCTCGACTGCTACGGGAATCTGTTGCCTTGGTGTGGCAAAATGCAATATTTGCCATTTCAAGGGTGATGCGTCGGCAAGACGTGTGTCGAGTTGTGACCACTATTACGCAGTCGGGGTCAATCGAGGACATGATGCGACAGGACGGGCGCGAATGACCAGTTCGGCCGTGGCAGCTACTTCTGGCCCACCCGGTGGCGAGGGGGGCCGTCGGGACCCGTTGGCCATTCCCCCCGAGGTGAAGGCCAGCATCCGGGTGCTCGTGGTGGACGACGAGCGCACCCTCCGGGAGAGCTGCGCCAGCGTGCTGCAGATGGACGGGTACAACGTGACCGTCATCGGCCGCGGCGAAGAGGCGCTCGAGGCGGTCCGCCGCCGCCGCTTCGACATCATCCTGGTCGATCTGTACATGTCCCAGATCTCGGGCATGGACATCCTCCAGGCCGCGCTCCAGGCCGCCAAGGACGTGATCGTCGTGGTCATGACGGGGAATCCCTCGGTCGGGACCAGCATCGAGGCCCTGCGCGCGGGCGCGTGGGATTACCTGCCGAAGCCGTTCTCCGCGACGCACCTCCAGGTCCTGGTGGGCCGCGCTTCCCACGCGGTCATGGTGGCGCGCGAGACCAACGACCTGCGCCTGCAGGTGATGCGGCAGAACGGGCAGGGCGAGAAGTTCGCGCTGATCGGGATCGCGTCGCTCTTCCGCGAGGCGGTGGAGCTGGCCCGCAAGGTGGCCGGCACCGATGCCTCCGTGATGATCACGGGCGAGAGCGGCACCGGGAAGGAGCAGATCGCCCAGTTCATCCACCACCACAGCCGCCGCACCAGCCGCCGGCTCGTGGCGGTCAACTGCGCCGCGCTCCCCGAGCCCCTGCTCGAGTCGGAAATGTTCGGCCACCGCAAGGGGGCATTCACCGGCGCCGACCGGGACAAGCCCGGCCTGCTCGAGACCGCGAACGGCGGCACGCTCTTCCTCGACGAACTGACCGAGATGACCCCGCCCCTGCAGGCCAAGCTGCTGCGGGTCATCCAGGACGGCGTCGTGCGCCGGGTGGGCAGCGAGCAGCCCGACGCAGTGGTGGACGTCCGCTTCATCTCCGCCACGAACAAGGATCCCCAGGAGGCCGTGGCGCAGGGAGTGCTCCGCGAAGACCTCTACTACCGCCTGCGGGTCGTCCCCATCAAGCTGCCGCCGCTCCGGCGCCGGCCCGAGGACATCCCGCTCCTCGCCAATCATTTCCTGGCGATGTTCTGGCTGCGCCACCGCCAGATGGGCGACCGGATGCCGCGCTTCAGCGACGAGGCCGTGGCATTCCTCCGTTCCCGCCCGTGGCGCGGCAACGTCCGCGAGCTGCAGAACGTCATCGAGCACGTGGCAGTGCTGTGCGAGCCGGAGCAGGTCATCGACCCGCGCGACATCCCGCTCTACGACGAGCCTGCCGGCGAGGCGACGGGGGAGATCGGCCTCTCCGACGTGCTCTACGAGGAGGCGTATCACCTGGCCAAGGACAAGGTGGTCGCCCAGTTCGAGAAGGAATACCTCAGCCGGGTGATCGGCCGGGCGAACGGCAACATGTCGAAGGCCGCGCGCCTCGCCAGCATCGACCGCACCACGCTCTACCGGCTGTTGGACAAGCACGGCCTCCAGCGCGACGAGCTCTCCGGACCCGGCGAGTGAACGATCCCGCCCCCGTGTCGGCCCCGCTCCGAGGCGGGCCCGGCCGCTTCACCCCGCCCAGGGTGTTGCCCGCGGTGCGTACCGGGGGGGTCCGCGCTTCGGTGTCCGCCGCGCTCTGGGGCACGCTCGACCAGGCCGGCGAACGCGTGGTTGCCGGCTGGCACGAGCTGGCGGAGGACAGCCCCTCCGGGATCGAAGTCCGCGAGCTGGTGCACCGGTTGATTGCTGCCGTCCGCGAGGCGGTGGACGATGGCGAACACCCCGGCGGCGCCCTGCCGTGCACCACCCTCGCCCGCCGCGTCCTGACCCTGCTCCGGGGTCACGTGCTCCAGCTTTCGGCCATGCTGGTGCCGCTGCCGGACAGTCAGGAGCTGCTCCGGCTGCTCACCGCGCTGGAGCTGGTGCAGCACCGGCTCGAGCCCGACTGGGCGCAGCACTTCGCCGACCGGCTTTCCGGGCCCGACGGCCTCGAACTGGTGGTGGAAGTGGCGCACGATATCCGCTCCCCGCTGACGTCGATCCTCTTCCTCGCCGAGACGCTCCAGCGGGGGCAGAGCGGGCCCGTGTCGCCGGTGCAGGAGCGGCAGCTCGGCCTGATCTACAGCGCCGCCTTCGGGCTGTCGTCGATGGCGAGTGATGTCATCGAACTCGCGCGGGGCGGGGACCGCCTCGTGGACCTCGACCCGATCCCGTTCTCGATCCGCGACATCCTCGGGTCGGTGCAGGACATCGTTCACCCTATCGCGGAAGAGAAGGGGATCAAGGTCTCGGTCTCGGGCCCGGAGCGCGATTTCCGGCAGGGGCATCCAGTGGCGCTCTCACGCGTCCTGCTCAACCTCACCACCAACGCGCTCAAGTTCACCGACGAGGGCTCGGTCGAGGTGACGGCCCGGGTCCTGGCGGGCGATGGCGTGGAATTCTCGGTGCGGGACACCGGCCGCGGCATCCCGCCGGAGGCGATGCTCACGCTGTACGAACCGTTCCGCCGCCGGCACAAGCCGGGCGAGTACTCGGTCTCCGGCACCGGCCTCGGCCTCTCGATCTGCCGCAAGCTGGTCGAGGCGATGGGTTCCACCATTCAGGTCCAGACCGAGTCCCGGAAGGGCACCCGGTTCTTCTTTGTGCTCCGCCTCCCCGTTGTGGGCGGACTCGCTTGAGCTGGCCGCGCCGGATCATCGCCACGGTCCTGGCGCTCGACCTCCTCAGCCTCCTCGCCTACGCCATCCATAGGGCGCTGGGCAACCCGATCGGTGTGCTCGAAAGCTTTTTCGACCTCGACCGGGAGCAGAACCTCCCGACCTGGTGGAGCTCCGCCAAGCTCCTGGCGGTCGCGCTGGTCCTCGGCGCCACCTGTGCCGCACGTCGGTCGGTCGACGGGCGGCGGGCGTGGCTCCTCGCCGCCGGAGCGGTCGTCGCCCTGGGGCTGTCTCTCGACGAGACCGCCCTGCTGCATGAGCGGCTTGGCGTGGTCATCCTTCCGTACGGGCAACGCGAGGGCACCATCTTCGAGCAGGGTGGGGAG
>JBOHSQ010000226.1:0-6630 GCA_050733295.1 Gemmatimonadales bacterium | reverse complement strand
GCTCGAGGTGGTGGGGGGCGGGGCCGAACCGGGCGCCGGCTTCGCCGGCGGCACTGGTAGCGGCCGGCCTGCGGGCCGCCAATCAACTCCAGGCGGGCACCGCAGCCCAGCTGTTCGACGCCGCGCTCGCCGCCGACCCCTCGAACGCGATGGCGGCGTATTACCGCTCGGTAGTCGAGGCCGATCCGCCGGTGCGTCATCGCCTCCTGGACAGTGCCCGTCGTCTTGCCCAGCAGGCGCCCGCGTGGGAGCGGCGGTTCATCGAACACCAGTGGGTCGCGCAGTTTGCGCCCGCCGATGTCGTCCTCGAACGGGCTGGCGCACTCGCCAGCCTTCATCCCGGCGAAGCGGCGGCGCAGCTCGCGCTCGGCCGGGCATTGTACGCCGCGGGCCGGTACGGGGAGGCGATTCGGCCGCTGGAGCAGGCGATCCAACTGGATGCAGCGTCGCTCGCCGACGGTGGGGATTTCTGCGACGCGTGCCAGGCCTATGGCGCGCTCCTGAACGCCTACATCGCCCAGGATTCGGCGCCCGCGGCCGAGCGGGTCGCACGGCGGTGGATCAACCAGGCACCCCGGGCGCCCAGGGGCTGGTTCGGCCTCGCCGCCGCACTCGACCTGTTGGGGCAACCGGATGCGTCACTTGCCGCGGCCCGCAGGGCGCTGTCGTCGCCACCCGGCGACGAGATGGTGATCCTGGCCACTGCACCACTGCTCCGCGCAGGCCGATTCGCCGAGGCCGACCGGTACCTGACGAGTCAGGTGCAACTGGGCTCGGACCGGGTTCGGGCGCAGGCACTCGCCCTCGAGACGACGAGCCTCCGGTACCAGGGCAGGTTCCGCGAGGCGCTGGAGAGTGCGCGCGCCTTCCGGGCCACCGGCGCGGACCGGTTCGTGACCGCGTATCTCGAGGGCCAGGTGCTCTTCGAGCTGGGGCGGTACGCGGAATCGGGAGCGCTGTTCGACTCGGTCGCGCGCGGGGTGTACGGCGGCGATCCCTCGCCTGCGCACCGGGCCCGGACAGTGACCTGGAACCTCGCCCATGTGGCGACCGCGGCGGCGTCCGCGGGAGACACCAGCGCCCTCCGGCGCCTCAGCGACTCGATGCAGGTGACCGGGGCCCGGAGCGCCCTGGGGCGAGACGCGCTGCTCCACCATCATGTCCGCGGACTTGGATTGCGCCTGGGCGGCCGCACCCGGGAGGCGATCGCCGAGTTCCGGCGGTCGATCTTCTCTTCCACCCTCGGCTTCACCCGCACCAACCTGGAGCTGGGCCGTCTGCTGCTCGCCGAGGGCCGGGCTCGGGAGGCGGCTGCGATTCTCGGCCCCGCGCTCCGGGGCGCCATCCACGCCTCGAACACCTACGTGACCCAGACCGAGATCCACCTGGAGCTCGCCCGGGCGCTCGATGCGGCCGGGGTCCGGGACAGCGCCGCAGTCCACTACGCAAGGGTCACGAGGGCCTGGCGCCGGGCGGACCCACCCCTCGATGGGCTGCGGCGGGAAGTCGAGCTTCGGCTCAGGGCGCTCGAGGGGCGGACGTCGCCGTCGCGATCAGGTGGGCCGGATCACCCCGCTTCCCGCACCGCGACCTCGAGATGACCCTGACCCCCTGTTGGGGTTGACCGGTGGCGGGGTCGCGGATATTCTTCGCGTCTGCCGCAAAACGCGGTGTGTCAGGGATTTGCGGGCCAGCACAGCAACTCACGGAACCGAATGCCGACGATCAGCCAGCTCATCCGGCGTGGCCGGACCAGCCCCGTCTGGAAGAGCAAGTCGCCCGCGCTCAAGGGCAATCCCCTGCGCCGCGGCGTCTGCACGCGCGTCTACACCACGACTCCCAAGAAGCCGAACTCGGCCCTCCGCAAGGTGGCCAAAGTGCGGCTCACGAACGGGTTCGAGGTCATCGCCTACATCCCGGGCGAGGGCCACAACCTGCAGGAACACTCGATCGTGCTGATCCGGGGCGGCCGAGTGAAGGACCTGCCGGGCGTGCGCTATCACATCGTGCGGGGCTCGCTCGACTCGGCCGGCGTCAATGACCGGCGCAAGAGCCGCTCCAAGTACGGCGCCAAGCGGCCCAAGGAGGCCGCGGCCAAGGGGGGTAAGAAGTGAGCCGGCGTTCGCGTGCGGTGAAGCGCCTCGTTCCCGCGGATCCGCGGTACGACAGCCAGACGGTGTCGAAGTTCGTCAGCGCGCTCATGTCCGACGGCAAGAAGAGCCTCGCCGAGGGGATCTTCTATTCGGCCATGGACCTGATCGAGTCGCGCACCGGCCAGCCCGGCGTCGCCGTGTTCAAGCAGGCGGTGAACAACGTGAAGCCGGCACTCGAGGTGAAGAGCCGCCGCGTGGGCGGCGCCTCCCTCCAGGTGCCGGTCGAAGTCCGGCCGGAGCGGCGCACGGCGCTGGCCATGCGGTGGCTGATCGGCTATGCCCGCGAGCGCAGCGAGAAGTCGATGCCGGAGCGGCTGGCGGCCGAATTGATCCTCGCCTCGAAGGGCGAGGGCAACGCCATCAAGAAGAAGGAAGACACGCACCGGATGGCCGAGGCCAACCGGGCCTTCGCGCACTACCGCTGGTAGCCGGCGGCGCGTCGCCGGACCTGCACTGATCGAAGGGGCGCCTCGTCGGCGCCCCTTTCGTTTTCACCCCTGGCGCGTCGCGCCGCCCATGCCGGATCGCAGCACCTCCATCATTCGCACGACCTCGGGCTCCGGCTCGAGCTCCAAGTCCCGCTGGAGTCGTTCCGCATAGGCGGCTAGCTCACGGTATGCGGCGGCCCGGTCGCCCGCGGCACGGAGGGACTCGGCCAGCGCCAGGGCGAGCCCGGCGTTGTACGGGTCGATCTCCACTGCCCGCCGCCACCATCCCACCGCCGATGGCGCGCCGACTGCCCCGCGCGCCAGCCTCTCCGCCGCGCCCCGCGCCAGGTCGGCCAGGCGGCGGCGCTCCCGGTCGAGCCATTCCTCGAACCCGGGCGCGTCGCTCAGGTGGAAGCCGTCGAGGAACGGCCCGTGGTAGAGCCGGAGCGCCGACTCGGCATCAGCAGCTGCGAGGGCCGCCTCGAACTGGGCGAGGTCCGAGGTCATCACGGCGGCGTTGAGCCGGAGGGTCTTGGTGCCGTGGAAGAGATCCGAGCCGACGTCCCGGCGCTCGGCATAGAGGAGCTGGGTCAGGACATGGCCGGCCCGCTCGGCATCCCGCTCCGGCCAGAGGAGGGCGAGGAGCCGGTCGCGGGGCACCCCCCGCTCGCCTCCCGCCGCGAGGAGGGCGAGGATCGCCATCCGCCGGCGCTGGGTGAGGGCGCCGGTCGCCATCGAGCCGTCCACTTCCAGGGCGAGGCCCCCGAAGGTGAGGAGGCGGAGCATGGCAGTTGATTCCCGGTTGAGCCGCGACTGAACGGCGATTGAGGGGCGGGTCCTAGTGTAGTCCCCAGCAACGTGGCGGCAAGGGCCGCCGGCTGCCGGACACTGCACAAGGAGGATCCCATGTCAGCCCAGCTCGATTCCCGGCGCGGCCTCCGGGTCGCCGCAGTACTCCTCGGCCTAGCGGCCCTGGCCTGCACCACCACCCCGGGCAACGTGTCGGCCCCGGAGATCGACTTGCCGGACCTCGTCGGCACGCGGGTGGAGGGCGTGGTCCGACTGACGACCGGCTACTCCGCCCAAGACCTGCCGGTGCAGATGATCTGGACCGAGGAGGGTGACGACCTGTTGGGTCATGAGGGCGGCATCCTGGAAGCGAAGGAGGCGGTCCCGGTGGCCCCGGGCGAGATTCCCCGGGGCGCCCAGGTCCGGGTCGCCCGGACCGATGCGCGGGGGGCGTTCGTCCACCCATCGACCATCACGGGCGGGCTCACGCTTCGCGTCGGGTCGCTGCCGGACAAGTGCCGCCCGCCGGCGGACCGCGTCGTCTACCTCGACCGGGGTGAGATCGCCCTGGTGGAAATCGACGTGATCTGCAGCCGGCCGAAGCCGACACCCCTGCCGTGAGAGCCGGGGTCGGGCGGGTCAGGGAGTGGATCGCCGGAGGGGAGGAGGGAGGGGCCGGGGGGCCCTCCCTCCTGGGCTTTGGGGGCGCCGGGGGGAATGCCCAGGTCGTGGGCCCCGCCGGTTCCCAGGTCCAGTTCCGAGCCCTTGACCCAAGCCTCGGCCCAGTCTAGTTTTGCGCGGCTCTCCCGGGGCCTTTTTCCGGGAGCATGAAGACAATCGGGTGAACGTGGGGGGTTCGAGCCCCACCTCTTCACCTTCTGAAGACAACGCACGGGGCAGGGCCGGCTCGCGAGAGCTCATCCCCAGCCCCCGGCCGAGGCGGGTACGCCGGGCTGAGCGCGGAGCGACACCACCGGGCGTGCCCGGGTCGGTCGCCCCGCTTTTTCGCTGATATCGGGATCGCAATGGCGCGGACGACTTCGCTCGAGCATTACCGGAACATCGGCATCATGGCCCACATCGATGCCGGGAAGACGACCACCACCGAGCGGATCCTCTTTTATACCGGGAAGAACTACAAGATCGGCGAGGTCCATGAGGGCGCGGCCACCATGGACTGGATGGAACAGGAGCAGGAGCGCGGCATCACGATCACCTCGGCCGCGACGACCTGCTTCTGGACCCGCCTGGGCACCCAGCACCGGGTGAACATCATCGACACGCCGGGGCACGTGGACTTCACCGTCGAGGTGGAGCGGTCGCTCCGGGTGCTCGACGGCGCGGTGACACTGCTGGACGCGGTGGGCGGGGTGGAGCCCCAGACCGAGACGGTGTGGCGCCAGGCCGACCGATACGGCGTGCCGCGGATCATCTTCGTGAACAAGATGGACCGGGTAGGCGCCGACTTCGACCGCTGCCTCGCGATGATCAAGGACCGGCTGGGCGCGCGCGCCTTCCCGATCCAGTACCCGCTCGGCTCGGGCGAGCTGTTCACCGGGCTGATCGACGTGGTCCGCCGGGTGGAGATCGTGTTCGACGAGGACTCGCTGGGCGCCAAGTTCGCCGAGGGCCCGGTGCCCGATGCGTTGAAGGACCGGGTGGAGCAGCTCCGGCACGAGGTGCTCGAAGCGGCAGTGGAGCACGACGACGAGCTGCTGGAGAAGTACTTCGCGGGCCAGGAACTGACCGAGGCCGAGATCCGGCGTGCCATCCGGAAGGCGACGATCGCCGGCGCGATCGTCCCGGTGCTCTGCGGGGCGGCCTTCAAGAACAAGGGCGTGCAGCAGCTGCTCGACGCGGTGATCGACTACCTGCCGGCGCCGATGGACGTCCAGGCGATCCAGGGTCACCTGCCGGCGCACGACGAGCACCACATCCACCGCGAGACGGACGACGAGGCGCCGTTCGCCGCGCTGGCGTTCAAGATCATGACCGACCCCTACGTGGGCCGGCTGACCTACTTCCGGGTGTACTCCGGGGTGCTGCACGCGGGGAGCTACGTCTACAACAGCACCAAGGACCGGCGGGAGCGGATCGGCCGCCTGCTGCAGATGCACGCCAACAAGCGCGAGGAGATCGAGGAAGTGCGCGCGGGCGACATCGCGGCCGCCATCGGGCTCAAGGACACGCGCACCGGCGACACGCTCTGCGAGGAGGACGAGCCGATCATCCTCGAGGCGATGCGCTTCCCCAACCCGGTCATCGACGTGGCGGTGGAGCCCAAGTCGAAGGCGGACCAGGACAAGCTGGGCATCGCGTTGCAGAAGCTGGCCGAGGAGGACCCGACCTTCCGGGTGCGCACCGACGCCGAGACCGGCCAGACGATCATCGCCGGGATGGGCGAGCTGCACCTGGAGATCATCGTCGAGCGGATGAAGCGGGAGTTCAAGGTCGAGGCCAACGTGGGCCGGCCGCAGGTGGCGTTCCGGGAGACCATCACCCGGAAGGTGGAGCGGGTCGAGGGCAAGTTCATCCGGCAGTCGGGCGGCAAGGGCCAGTACGGCCACGTGGTGATCAACCTCGAGCCGACCCAGGCCGGGGCCGGCTTCGTGTTCGAGGACCTGATCGTGGGCGGCGTCATCCCGCGCGAGTTCATCCGGCCGATCGAGGCCGGGATCAAGGAGGCGCTGGAGACGGGCGTGCTGGCGGGCTACCCGGTGGTGGACGTGAAGGTCGAGTTGATCGACGGCAGCTACCACGACGTGGACAGCTCGGAGGCCGCGTTCAAGATCGCGGGCTCGATGGCGTTCAAGGAGGCGGCGCGGAAGGCCTTGCCGGTCCTGCTCGAGCCCATCATGGAGGTCGAGGTGGTGGCGCCGTCGGATTACCTGGGCGACGTCATCGGCGACCTGTCCAGCCGGCGCGGCAAGATCGGCGGCATGACCCAGCGGGGCGAGGCGCAGGTGGTGAACGCGCACGTGCCGCTGGCGGAGATGTTCGGCTATTCCACGGTGCTGCGGAGCCTGAGCCAGGGCCGCGCCGTGTACTCGATGCAGTTCGACCACTATGAGGAAGTGCCGAAGTCGGTGGCGGAAGCAATCATCTCGAAGCAGCAGAGCTGAGGGGACCGGCCCATGGCGAAGGCGAAGTTCGAGCGGACGAAGCCGCACGTGAACGTGGGGACGATCGGGCACGTGGACCACGGGAAGACGACGCTGACGGCGGCGTTGACGAAGGTGTCGGCGGAGAAGGGGTGGGGG
>JBOHSQ010000225.1:0-10542 GCA_050733295.1 Gemmatimonadales bacterium | reverse complement strand
GCCGAGGAGCCCCGCTGGCTCGGGCGCGGCGTAGTGTTCGCCGGCGCTGAAGCCCGGTGGGGGGTATGGAACGAGGGCGACGTCGGCGGGGTCTCCCTGTTCGGCTTCGTGGATGCCGGCCGGGTCTTCGAGGAGGAAGCGTTCGAGCTCACCCTGGACGGCTGGCACGCGAGCGGCGGTGGCGGCGTGGCCGCGCGGCTCTGGCGCCGGAACGTCCTCACCGTGACCCTCGGGGTGGGCGAGGACGGAGTGCGGGGCTGGGTCGGTGGAGGCTGGTCGTGGTAGGAACCCAGGAGGACTGACGTGCCCGAGATCTACACCAAGCGCTTCGCCGTCCCGGCGTCCGCCATCGACGCCAACGCGCACGTCAACAACCTGGCGTACGTGGAGTGGATGCAGGACATCGCCGTGGAGCATTCGGCGGTGCAGGGATGGCCCATGCAGCGTTACGTGGACATCGGCCAGACCTGGGTGGCCCGGAGCCACTTCATCCAGTACCTGCGCCCCGGGTTCGAGGGGGACCCGATCGCTCTCCACACCTGGATCAGCATGTCCAGCACCCGCGCCGCCACCCGGCAGTTCGTCTTCGTGCGCGAGCGCGACGGCGTCGTGCTCGCCCGTGCGGAGACCAACTGGGTCTACGTGGACTTCAGGACCGGGCGCCCGGTACCGATGCCGGACGAACTGAAGGCCGCCTTCACGGTGGTGAGCCAGGAAGACGGCCTCGAGCGGCTGGGCATCCGCGGCCGCCATTCACAGGCGGCCGGACCAGCGTGACCTACGACTCCTCGATCCGCACCCCGCGCTTCGCCAGCCCGTCCACGTAGTCGCGGTACGGCACCGCCTCGTCCGGGGTGCGCACGCCTTCCGGCTTGATCCGCCCGTCAGCCTGCATCTGGCCGGTGAGCGACAGCGAATAGCCGGTGGTCCGCATCATGGCACTGATGCCGTGCGCCTCATCGTACCGGTCCACCAGCTGCCAGCGTGCCACGTGCGGCTTGCCCTGCTTGGTTCCGGACACCTCCACCCGCAGCGCCACCAGGTCCTTCCCCTCCGGCTTGTGGAGCTTGGGGGTCACGGCGGCGATGAACAGGTCGCGCGGCACGACCGACTGGCCCTTGACCTGGATCGGCTCGAGGTCGAGCAGGCCCAACTCGCGGATCGGGCGCATGATCGCCACATGGCCCGGGTAGCGCAGGGTCTTGTATTCCATCACGTCCACCTTGCCTTCCCAGGCGAAGGGGAGCGTGCTGATGCCGCCGGCCGTGTGGAACGCCTCGAGCCGGCCCACCGGGGCGGGGAAGTCCACCTCCTCCACCTCGCTCAGCGCATCCACCTTCACCCGCTTCCCGCCCCGCACCACCCACGAGGGCGTGGTGTAGTAGTCCAGCGCGCCCTCGAGCGAGTAGACGATCTGGTAGTTGAGCGGCGGTTCCGGCTGCTGCGGCAGGCCCCCGACGAAGATCTTCACCCGCTCCGCCTTGTCCATCCGGCGAATCCCCTCGGCGGCCAGGATGTTCACCATCCCCGGCGCGAGTCCGCAGTCCGGCACCACGCTCACGCCCTGCGCCGCGGCCTTCGCATCGAGCTTCTTCTGCTCGAAGACGATCTCGGTATTCCCGCCGAGGTCGGAGAAGTGGCACCTGGCGTCGACCGCGGCGGCGGCCATCGGCCCGTTGAAGTAGTACGGGATCGCGCTCATCGCCGCGTCGTGCTCGGCCATCACGCGGCGTGCGGCGGCGCCGTCGGAGACGTCCAGGGTGAGCGGGGCGAGCCGCGGGTCCTTGGTCGCCTTGAGGAAGGCCGCCAGGCGCTCGGGGTGGAGGTCGGCGATGGTCACCCGCTCGACGGCGGGATTCTGCAACAGGTCGTACGCACAGGCGCTGCCCTGCAGGCCGGCGCCCAGGACCAGCATTCGCATTACACGCCTCGAGGGGCGGAGAGGGAATCGGCCAGAAAAAGAGCCCCGAATCTAGTCGGGTCCCGGGCCGAGCTTCAACGGTCCCGCGGCCGTTCACCGGGGCTCTCCGTTGCCCTCCGCGCCTTCGCGGCGAGCGGTAGATTGTCGGCGTGACCCCCCCCGCCCCTCGCCCGGCGCGCCGCGGCCGCGACGGTGAGCCTACCCGGCAGCGGCTGCTCCGCGCCGGGCTCGAGCTCTTCACCACCACCGGGTTCCACGGCACCACAACGCCCGCCCTCGCCGAGCGGGCCGGCGTGGCGGAGGGCACCATCTACCGTCACTTCCGCGGCAAGGACGCGCTCTACAACGAGGTGGTCCGGGCCACGCTGCGCTGGGCGCACGCGATCGTGGGAGAGCTGGAGCAGGAGCGGGGGCTCGGCCCGAGCGAGCGACTGCAGCGGCTTGGCCACCGGTTCGTCGAGGGCGCCGATCGCGATCCGGCGGCGGCGCGCCTGCTCTTCCGCCGGCTCGAGGATGGGGTGAGCGACGAGCGCAGCCGCGCTGCGCAGGCGGAGCTCCGGGCCGGCATCGAGCGGCTGGTCGCGGCCGCCAAGGGCGACGCCCTGGTGAGGCCCGGCCCTGCGGACCTTTGGGCCGCGGTGTGGCTGGCGCTGGTGGGCTTCGTGGCGGAGCGGGTGGCGGCACGCGAGTGGGAGGCCCGTGGTGGTGCCGCGGACCAGGCGCTGCAGGCGGCCTGGGACGCGATCGCGGCGCGGTAGTCCGATTCACCGCGCCGCGCCGCGACTCCTCCGCGCCCTCCGCGCCCTCCGCGGGGAGTCACCGCCCCTCGAAGAAGGTCGGAGTCCTGGGCGCCACGGGCTCCGGGTGCCAGCGCAGGAACCGCTCCCGACCCGGGCCCAGCGGGCGCACGTAAAGCCGGTCGCTCAGGAAGTAACCCACCGAGTCCGATCCCCACCGCACCGCGTCGCGACCGCCAGGCTCGAGGACCTGCGACTCACCTGTCGCCGCGCGGGCGCAGAGCCCGGGCGGTGGATCGCACGCCGCCACCGTCGCGAAGGCCGGCTCTCCGACCAGGATCGAGAAGGCCGAATCGACCGCCGGTCCGGCGCTGAGCGCCGCGGGCTGCGCACCCTGACGGATTCGCCATGCCCCTCCTGCTCCCCGCACCCACAGCTTCCCGTCGGGGCGCCAGGTGAGCGCCACCACCGAATCGGTGGTGGTCTCGAGTACCCGCTCCTCGCTCCCTCCCGCGAGGTCCATCACCATCACGGCGTCCTCCGTCCCGCTTCGCCGCACGAACGCGAGCCGTAGCCCGTCGTGCGAAAGCCCCGGGAGCCGCTCGTCCAGCCGGGTGTAGGTCACCGGCCAGACCTCGCCGCCGTCGGGCTTCACCGCGTAGAGGTCGCCCAGGCCGCCCTCGCCGGTGGCGGCGAAGACCAGGAATGGTTCGCGGCCGAACTCGATCCGGTTCTGGAGGGGGGAGAACGAAACCCGGCAGGCGGTCGCGCCGAGCACCAGCAGCCACAGCACGAGCCGGGACATCCGGCTCAGTCCTGGAACCGGTTCCGGCCCGCGGCCTTGGCCCGGTACAGGTTCTCGTCGGCCAGGCGGAGCAGCGACTCGCCGTCATCCACCCGGGATTCGGGGTAGGTCGAGATGCCGATGCTGATGGTGACGTGCACCGGGCGGCCCGGATCGCCGAAGTCCTGGGCGGACACTTTCCGGAGGATGCGCTCGGCGAAGATCCTGGCGCCGCCGGCAGCCGTCTCCGGCAGCAGCACCACGAATTCCTCGCCGCCGTAGCGGGCCACCACGTCCACCGCGCGCTGCTCCCGACGGAGGATGTTGGTGATCTGGCGCAGGATCCGGTCGCCGATCAGGTGGCCGTGGGTGTCGTTCACCTGCTTGAAGTTGTCGATGTCCAGCATGAGGCAGGTAAGCACCGTGCCGTAGCGCTGCGCCCGCTCCACCTCCTGCTCCAGCTTCTCGTTGAGCGCGCGCCGGTTGAACGCCTCGGTCAGCGGGTCGGTCTCGGCCAGGTGGCGCATCTGCTCCTGGCCCAGCATGGCGTTCTCCAGGTCGTACGCCTTCTCCAGCGACGCGACCGCGGCTCGGATAACCTGGTCGGCGAAGGCCACGTCCTGCTGGCTCAACGGCGGGTCGTCGCCCGCGGTGCGGAGGAAGAAGACGCCGGCCGGCTGGTCCCGGAGGGAGAACGGGATCGCCAGGGCCGACTGGGTCTCGACCGCCACCCCCTCGGCCTCCCACTCGGCCCGCACCTCGTGGTAGATCGGGTCGTCCGCCACGTCGGGCACCAGCACCACGTCGCCGGTCTCGAAGGCGCGCCGGATCTCCGGGTAGCGGGCGAGGCTCACCTGGAGGTTGCGCAGCATCGGGTTCTCCCACGCCGCCACCACCGTCCCGGTCTCGTCGCTCGGATTGGCGATGACGATGGAGCAGCGGGAGATGTCGAGGGCGTGCGCCACGCGCCGCACCAGGATCTGGTAGATCTCCTCCGGCTTGAGGGAGGCCGTGACCTCCTGGAGGATGTCCATCATCTCCGAGCGCGACCGGGCCTCCTGCTGCGCCCGGTTGAGCTCGCGGTGGATCCGCAGGTGCGCGTTCACCCGGGCCAGCAGTTCGCGCACCCGGAAGGGCTTGGAGACGAAGTCGGCCGCGCCGAGGCCGAGGGCGCGCACCGTGCCCTCCTCGGGCGGCACCGACGACAGCATCAGCACCGGCAGGTGGCGGAGCCGCGGGTGGGACTTCACCTGCTCCAGCAGCTGCAGGCCGTCCACCTTCGGCATCATGATGTCGAGGATCAGCAGGTCGTACTGGTCGGCCAGGAGGTGCTCGATCAGCCCTTCGCCGCCGAGCAGCGTCACCACCTCGCTCCCGTTGTCCGTCAGGATCCACGAGAGCGTCCGGCACAGCGCCTGGTCGTCATCGGCGACGAGGATCCTCGAGGCGCTCACCCGGCCAGCTCGGCGAAGACGGCGTCGTCCACATTGCCCCCGCTCACCACCGCCACAGCGGGGCCGGGCAGCTGCAGGCCGGCCAGGATGGCGGCCGAAGTGGCAGCGCCCGACGGCTCGACCCGGAGCCCGACCTCGGCGTTGAGCGCGCGCACCGCGCGGCGGATGTCGTCGTCCGCCACCGTGACGACGCGGCGGACCACGCGGTGGATGATGGGGAAGGTGAGCGACCCGATGGCGAGCGGGAGGAGCCCGTCGGCCACGCTCGCGGTGCGCTCGAGCGTCACCGGTTCGCCGGCGGCCCAGGCGGCGGTGAGCTTGGCCGCACCCGCCGGCTCGACGCCGATCACCTCGACCTCGGGCCTCAGTGCCTCGACCGCGAGGCAGATGCCGGCGAGGAGCCCGCCGCCGCCCACCGGCACGAGGATGGCCGCCACCTCGGGCCGCTCCTCGAGGATCTCGAGACCGCAGGTGCCCTGCCCGGCCATGATGTCGGCGTCGTCGAAGGGCGGCACGATCACCAGCCCCTCGCGCGCGGCGATCTCCTCGGCCAGCCGCCGGCGGGCCGTGGAGGCGGGGGGCGAGAACACCACCTCGCCGCCGAAGCCCTTCACGCCCTCGACCTTGATCCGGGGCGCGGCCTCGGGCATCACGATCACGGCCCGCACGCCGAACTTCCTCGCCGCCCACGCAATGGCCTGACCGTGGTTGCCGCTGGAATAGGTGATCACGCCGCGGGCGCGGGCGGCCGGGTCCATCCGGCGGAGCGCGGTATAGGCGCCCCGGGCCTTGAAGGCGCCCATGGGCTGGTCCTGCTCGCACTTGAGGGCGACGGGCACCCCCGCCACGCGCGAGAGGAAGGGCGCGTCCACCAGGCGGGTGTGCACCGCCACGCCCTCGAGCCCGGCTGCGGCCTCCCGGAGGTCGGCGAGCACCGGGGTCGCGGCGCGCGCGACGCTCATTCGTCGTCGCCCGCCGTGGCCGGCGTCGGCTCGCCCTCGGCCGCGCCCTCGCCCTCCTCCTCCTTCACCACGCGCGCCACGTCCACCAGCTGGTCACCGGCGTCGAGATTCATGACCCGCACGCCCTGGGTGTTGCGCCCGATGACGCGGATACCCTCGACCGGCACCCGGATGACCACGCCGTGCCGGGTGATCATCATCAGCTCGTCGTCGTCCAGCACTTCCTTGAGGGCCACCATGCTGCCGGTCTTGTCGGTCTTCTTGAGGGTGATGATCCCCTTGCCGCCGCGCCGCTGGACCCGGTACTCCGCGATCGGCGAGCGCTTGCCGTACCCCTTCTCGCTCACCACCAGGAGCGTCGCATCGCGCCGCACCACGACCATGCCGATCACGGCATCACCCTTCTCCAGCTCGATGCCCTTCACGCCGGTGGTGGCGCGCCCCATCTCCCGCACGTCGCCCTCGTGGAACCGGATGCTCATGCCGTCGCTGGTGGCGAGGATGACGTCGTTGTTCCGGTCCAGCATCTGCACGTCGATCAGCTCGTCGCCCGGCTCGATGTTGATCGCGTTGATGCCGTTGGCCCGGATGTTCCCGTAGGCCGAGAGCACCGTCTTCTTCACCGTGCCCAGGCGGGTGGCGAACATCAGCCACTTGTCGTCGGAGAACTCGCGCACCGGCACCAGCGCCGCCACCCGCTCGCCCGGCCGGAGGCTGATGCACTGCACCACGGGCTTGCCCCGCGCCGCGCGGCCGCCCTGCGGGATGTCATACACCTTGAGCCAGTAGATCTGCCCCTTGTCGGTGAAGAAGCAGACGTAGTCGTGGGTGGAGGCCACGAACAGGTGCTCGACCCAGTCGTCCTCGCGGGTGCCCATGCCATTGAGCCCCCGCCCGCCGCGCCGCTGGCGTCGGTAGGTCGAGACCGGGATCCGCTTGATGTAGCCGTTGTGGGAGATGGTGATGACCATGTCCTCTTCGGCGATCAGGTCCTCGATGGTGAACTCGCCGCTGGAGGCCACGATCTCGGTGCGCCGGTCGTCGCCGAAGTCCTGCGCGGCCTCGGCCACCTCCTCCTTGAGGATCCTCATCCGCCGCTCGCGCGAGGCCAGGATGGCCTTGAAGTCCTTGATCAGCCCGCGCACCTCGCCCAGCTCGGCCTCGAGCTTCTCCCGCTCGAGCCCGGTGAGCTTGGCCAGCCGCATGTTGAGGATCGCCTCGGACTGCTTCTCCGAGAGCCCGAACTTCTTGCGCAGCCGCTGGTCGGCCTGCTCGGTGTCCTCGGAGCCCCGGATGATCTTGATCACCTCGTCGATGTTGTCGACGGCGATCTTGAGGCCCTCGAGGATGTGTTCCCGCGCCAGTGCGGCGTCGAGGTCGAACTGGGTCCGCCGGACGATGATGTCGTGCCGGTGGTCCACGTACTTCTGCAGCAGCTCCTTGAGGTTCATCACCCGCGGCGCGCCGCCGTCGAGCGCCAGCATGATGACGCCGAAGGTGGACTGCATCGTGGTGTGCTTGTAGAGCTGGTTGAGCACCACGTTGGGGATCGCGTCGCGCTTGAGTTCGATCACCAGCCGCATCCCGTCGCGGTCGGACTCGTCGCGGATGTCGCTGATGCCGTCGAGCCGCTTCTCGTTCACCAGCAGCGCGATGTCGGCGTGGAGCTTGGCCTTGTTGACCTGGTAGGGCAGCTCGGTGACCACGATGGAGCTGCGGCCGGTGGACTCCTTCTCCTCCACCTGCGCCCGCGCCCGCATGACCACCCGGCCCCGGCCGGTCTCGTAGGCCTCCTTGATCCCCTCCCGGCCATAGATGAAGCCGCCGGTGGGGAAGTCGGGGCCCTTGATCGACTTGCGGAGCTCGCCGAGGGTGCACTCGGGGTCGTCGACCAGCGCTTCGATGGCCTTCGCCACCTCGCGCAGGTTGTGGGGCGGGATGTTGGTGGCCATGCCCACCGCGATGCCGCTCGAGCCGTTCACCAGCAGGTTGGGGATGCGCGACGGCAGGACCGTCGGCTCCTGCAGCCGGTCGTCGAAGTTGGGCTGGAAGGGAACGGTCTTCTTGTCGATGTCCTCCAGCATCGCGATCGCGACGCGGGTGAGCCGGGCCTCGGTATAGCGGTAGGCCGCCGGCGGGTCGCCGTCCACCGAGCCGAAGTTCCCCTGCCCGTCCACCAGCGGATAGCGGAGCGAGAACTCCTGGACCATCCGGACCATGGCGTCGTAGACCGGCGAGTCGCCGTGGGGGTGGTACTTGCCCAGCACGTCGCCCACCACCGTCGCAGACTTCTTGTAGGGCCGGCCGGGCGTGAGCCCCAGCTCGTTCATCGCGTACAGGATGCGCCGGTGGACGGGCTTGAGGCCGTCGCGGACGTCCGGCAGGGCGCGCGAGACGATCACGCTCATCGAGTAGTTTATGAACGACTGCTGCATCTCCTCCTCGATCAGGCGGGGGAGGATGCGCTCACGCGAGTTCGGTGCGGTCATGGTCGGGCCGGGGTGCCGGGAATGGTACCTGCGAAGCTTGAAACATAGCCGGATGGCAGGGTCCGGTGCAAGCCCATAATTGCTTGTCCTGCTTGGGTTTGGACCCGATCCAGCGGACGCCCCTCCGGGTGGGCTACCGGGCGGCGACCGGCACGGTCCACTCGGTGGTGTCCCAGGCCAGCCGGAGCCGGCCCCCCGCCCCCGAGGGCACTACTTCGATGGTGAATCGTTCTACCGGTTCGGCCAGCCGACTCACCGCGAGCGGGATGCGGGCGACGTCCTGCTCCGGGTGGTAGTCGGTGCCCCACTGCCCGGTCTCGCCGTTGACGATGAGTTCGGCGCTGCCCTCCTTCGGCAGCACCCAGAGGGTGTACCGGCCCTTCGCGATCGATGTGGAACCGATGACCAGGTCGCGGCTGGTGCTGAACTGGGTGGCGGCGTCGGCGCCCGCTCGCCAGACGGTTCCCCACGGCACCAGCGTGCCGAAGATCGCCCGGCCCCGCTTGCCCGGGCGGCTGTAGTCAACGACGAGGTCGGCCCGCCCCACCCGGGCACGGACTGTGTCGCGGGGGGAGAGGGGACCTGCGGCGGTTCCCGCAGCGTCCCGTGCGGCGAACTCACGGGCCAGCGCCGCGGCGTCGAGCTCCGGCACCCGGGTGGCGATCACCTTGAGCACGGTGCCCCGGGCGTCGAAAGCCTCCATCCGGCCTTCCGGGTCCAGCCGGACCTGGGCGTAGTCGTCGTGAAAGAAGTTGACCGCCATGGTGCGATCGGTCATCGCCACCACATCGGTCTCGCCCAGGTCCGGGTTGCCCGGGTACACGAGCGCGACGGGCACCCGCGACGCGCCCACCCGGCGCGCCCGCCGAACGAGCTGCTCGTAGAGGGCGTAGCTGTGCATCACCATCGGGACCGCCTCGGCCGCCGTCCGGTACCTGGTGGTCTCGGTCTTCTGCCCGCGGGAGAAGGTCGCCACGGGGCCATCCGGGCCGAACTCGATCGTGGTGGACCAGGCCGGAGGGCCGTCCAGTGCCGCGCCGTCGAACCGCTCCGCGGTGAACCGGACCACCCGTCCGTCGGTGCCGATCGTCGCGACGTAGCGGATTACCGAAGTCTCAGGCACCCGGAGCACTCGCTCACCCTCGAGTTGGTCGGCGGTCCGGAGGAACCGTTCGACGGCGATGGTGTCGTTGCCGAGCCGGGTCACGTAGCCGCCCTGGTCGCGGGCCTGGGCCAGCCCGGTCCGATGGGCGAGGAGCAGCAGCAGGAAGGCAACGGGGACGCGCATGGCGGGACTCCGGGAAGGGCGGGCCGGCAGCAGGTGCTGCTGGAGACGTCCGGCCTCTCCCGTCTGTCACGCCTTCCGTCCCGCGGAGTTCAGCACGGAGGGCTGGGGCGGCTCAGGTACGGCCGCCCCTCCCCACCAGGATGGCCGGCTGAAACGTCGAGGCCCCGGAGGGAACCGGGGCCTCGAACTCGGCTGCGTCGCGTTCGGTCAGCCGGCCCTTGGCAGCCGGCGGCCCGGCACCGAGGGCAGGCGGAGCGCCGGCATCGCATAGACGGTGCCCGCGCCCCGTCCAATCACCGTCGGGGCCGTGGGGCGCCGTACCACCCCGATCATCCGGCCGCGCTCGTCGGTGAGCCGCAGCAGGTCGCTGGCCGGTCGATCGTTGGCGAATCGGATCATCCTGCCCTCCCGCGGCACATCGGCGCCGCTCGTTCATCGATCGTCTCGGAAAGGTGAGATGTCCGCCGTCCCGGAAGGGTTGCATTGGCCCTCCCGCCACCCGCCGATCGCCGGCCTCTCGCCCACCCCCACCGCCGACGGCTAGGTTGCTGGCATGAATCGCACGAGCAACTGGGTCCCGGCCTTCGCAATGGTCCTCCTCGCCGCCTGTGGCGAGCGGGCCGCGCCCCCGCCCATCGAGGACCTCGCGGCACCGGCCGACTCGATCGTCACCACGTTCACCAACGTCACCGAGGCGGTCTGGCTCGGTGGCAGGCGCTGGGCGGTGCTGGCTCCGGGTGAATCGGCGGTGCGGGTGGCGGACTTCTCCGACGCAACCATCGCGCTCCTGCCCGACGCGCGCGGCCGCGACGGAGTGTTCCAGCAGCCGTATGCGCTCTTCCGCGCCCTGGATTCGCTCCACGTCGCCGACTGGCAGGCACGGGCCGTCACGGCATGGGGCCTGGAC
>JBOHSQ010000224.1:0-2720 GCA_050733295.1 Gemmatimonadales bacterium | reverse complement strand
GACCCGCCAGGCCAGCAGCTCATGTTCGGCGGTCCACGCGGCGATGGGTACCGTCGTCTCGTTCACAGGGCGGCGGCCTCCCGTTGTGGGGCAGGGCCGGTCGGTGCCGAAGCCGGCCCGGGCGCCGCCGGTTGCGGGACGGCTGCGGGCACGCGCTCGAAGATGCGGATGACTGGTCCCAGGTCCATTGAGGCGTCCTCGGTCGGTGTGCCCCATCATGACCTGGGGGTGTGACAGCGCGAACGCTTCACCCGATAGACTCGGAGCCTCCTGGACTTCCCTTTCGCCCGGATCGAGCGCACGGGGGGTCGTGCTCTGAAGAGCCGCCTCGGCCACGTCGCTGGCCCTGAAGGGCACCTGTGCCAACGTCCTTCAGGACGCGCGATGGTGCCGAGCCGGCCCTTTAGGGCACGGACCACCTCGCGCGGCATCACGCTACTTGCTCTCCAGAAGCGCCTCACACTCGCGGCATTTGGTCTTCGAGCCGCCATCCAGCCACCTGCCGTCGCCGCACTGGCTCGCCGTCAGGGTTGTAGTCTCCGGGACGAACCCGCACAGCGCTGCGGCGTCGCCGGCACGCCTCACGTGCCGGGTCCAGCGCACCTTCCCCGTGCCCAGGACCCAGAAGGCAATCAAAGTCTCAGTGCTCACGCCTCCGCTCACTCGCTTGAGGTGATGGACAGGTGTGTAGTGGCCTCGGAGGCCCGGTGCGTGCCACCGTGCGCTTCTCGCCGCGCTCTCCATGCACCGGCGGGCGGAACGGACGCCACCGGGTTTCCCCTACGCAATACTGCGCCCGGGGTGTGACACCGCTCGAATTAGGCGTCGGGCCCCGGGACGGGACGTTCCGCGAACGCTCGGCGTTGGTTGCGAAAGCCGGAGCGCTCGCACGGGAGGCGTCGGGCGCGGGGGAGGCAAGGGGTGAGCCCCGATTCGACTGTCACAGGGCGCCGCCACCTTGTGGCGCGGGATCGAGGCTCGGCGGCACTCGCTGCACTGTGGCGGGCGTCACGCGCCCGCGATGACCCGGTTCAACGCCGCGTCGTCGCCGTGGCGGCCATTATTCGGCCCCCGTTAGGGGCACCGCTTTGACCAGGGAGACTCTTTGAAGACTTACAGCTTTACTGAGATCGAGCTGCGGAAGCTGATCTTCGACGCCAGCGTTGCGTACGCGCGCTGCGACTCCGTGCAGGAGGGCGAGTGGCGGCGGGCCGAGGTGTTACAGCGGTACCTCGAGGAGAAGGACGCCGCATGAACGACTCTCAGGGAGATTCAGGAGCTCGAGGCCCTGCTGCGAGAGGAGACCGGCGGGGAGTACGCCATCGAGAGGGAGCTCGGCCGGGGCACGTTCAGCGTGGTGTATCTTGCGACCGAGATCCCCGCCCGGCGTCGCGTGGCCATCAAGGCCTTCTTGCCGAGCCCGCCGATCGGCCCCTGGCCGGCCGGGCAATTCCTCCACGGGGCGCAGGCGGCCGTTGGACCGGTTTTCAAGCGTAGGTGCGTTCGTGGAGGCTCTCGCGAGCGTCCAATGGTTGCTTTTGTACGTATATATATGTATTCTTACCGAGTCAACTGATCTCGGGAACCACATGGCCAAGCGAACGGCGAAACTTAGGAGGCCCAGGAAGCCGACGAGCCATGCGATCAGCACGGCTGGCGGGCCCCGGCAAGCTCTCGCCCGCGCGTTCTTGCAGCGCTCCGCGCGCGTGCTGGAGGACCTCGCCGCCAAGGCGCCCGCGGATGTTCTGGAGGCCGCGCTGGTGGCGCCCGACCCGGTTGGTGGCGTGGCCGCCGTGCTCTCGAAGCTCGCCGCCGCCCGGTCGACGATCGATGTAGACCCCTTGCTCGATGCCATCGCCCGGGGAGCCGAAGTGAAGAGCGCGCTGCTCACGCAGGCGGGGGGCACGTGGACTGCCGGGCAGGTGGCGGAGTCGCTGGGGATCTCCCGCCAGGCGGTGGACAAGCGGCGGACGCGGGGGGCGCTCCTGGCCGTTCCTTCCGGGGCAGGCGATCACCGGTACCCTCGCTGCCAGTTCACCGAGCGGGGGGTGATCCCGCACCTCGAGCAGGTGTTGCGCGCATTCCGGGTGCGAGACCCGTGGACCCAGTTGTCCACCCTCCTGGGTCCGTCCGACACGCTGGGCAGGAGTGTGCTCGACGCGCTCCGTAAGGGAGATGTGGACGGCGCGGTGGCGGCCGTCCGGAGCATCGGCGACACCCATGACGATGCCGCGCCGGCGGCGTGACGAGCCAGAGATCCCTTCCGCCGCCCGATTTCGCGCAGCGATCTCTCCCGACCGAAAGCGTCCCGGCCGGCGCCAGCTGGGTGCGGATCCACGGTGCCGGCAAGGGTCCCCTGTGGTTCGGACCGGCGCCCGGCGGCCCGCCGTCCGGCCGGTTCGACGACCCCCAGGGCGAGTATCGCTTGTGTTATCTCGGCCTGAGCCTCGAAGCGGCGTTCGCGGAGGTGTTCCTGCGCGACGTCCCGGTGCGACTGTTGCCGCGCCAGGCGTTGCACGAACGCGCCCTGAGCCGAGTGGTCGCCCGGGAGTCCGTACGACTGGTGCGATTCCACGGGGCCGGGCTCGCCCAGCTCGGGGCCACGGCGGAAGTCGCTTATGGCTCGCACGACCTGTCCCGTCCGTGGGGCCGCGTCTGCTGGGAGCATCCGGACAAACCCGATGGACTCCTGTATCGCGCGCGGCACGATGACGACCAGC
>JBOHSQ010000223.1:0-5013 GCA_050733295.1 Gemmatimonadales bacterium | reverse complement strand
GGGGAGAGAGCCCCGGGGCGGTTCGACTTCGACCTTCGACCTTCGACTGGCTCAGTACATCCCGCCCATGCCGCCGCCCGGAGGACCGGACGAGGCCGACTTCTCTTCCTTCCGCTCGACCACCACGCACTCGGTGGTGAGCATCAGGCCGGCGATGGAGGCCGCGTTCTGGAGCGCGGTCCGGGTGACCTTGGTCGGGTCGATGACGCCGGCCCTGACCAGGTCCTCGTAGTTGTCGGTGGCCGCGTTGTAGCCGAAGTTCTTCTCCTTCGACTCCTTGATCCGCGCCACCACGATGGCGCCCTCGGCACCGGCGTTCTGGGAGATCAGCCGGACCGGCTCCTCGATGGCCCGGCGCACGATCTCGACCCCGATGCGCTCATCCTCGCTGCCCTTGATCCGGTCGAGCGCGCCCTGCGCCCGCAGGAACGCCACGCCACCGCCGGGGACGATGCCCTCCTCCACGGCCGCGCGGGTGGCGTGCAGCGCGTCCTCGACCCGGGCCTTCTTCTCCTTCATCTCGGTTTCGGTGGCCGCGCCGACGTTGATCACCGCCACGCCGCCGGAGAGCTTGGCCAGGCGCTCCTGGAGCTTCTCCTGGTCGTAATCGCTGGTGGTCTTGTCGATGGCGACCTTGATCTCCGCGATCCGGCCCTGGATGTCGTCGGACTTGCCGCGGCCGTCGACCAGGGTGGTGTTGTCCTTGTCGATCACGATCCGCTTGGCGCGGCCGAGGTCGGCGAGCACCGCGTTCTCGAGCTTGAAGCCCAGCTCCTCGGAAATGACCTTGCCACCGGTGAGGATGGCGATGTCGCGCAGCATTTCCTTGCGGCGGTCGCCGAAGCCGGGGGCCTTCACGCCGCAGACCTTGAGGGTGCCGCGGAGCTTGTTGACCACCAGGGTCGCGAGCGCCTCACCCTCGACGTCCTCCGCGATGATGAGCAGGGGCTTGCCGGCCTGCGCCACCTTCTCCAGCAGGGGCAGGAGGTCCTTCATGGCCGCGACCTTCTTGTCGTGGACGAGGATGTAGGCGTCCTCGAGGATCGCCTCCATCTTTTCCGGGTCGGTCACGAAGTAGGGCGAGAGGTAGCCGCGGTCGAACTGCATCCCGTCGACCGTCTCGAGGGTGGTCTCGAGGCCCTTGGCCTCCTCAACCGTGATCACCCCGTCCTTGCCGACCTTCTCCATCGCCTCGGCGATGAGCTTGCCGATCTCGGCGTCGTTGTTGGCCGAGATGGTGCCGACCTGGGCGATTTCCTTCTTGCCGACGGTGGGGACGGAGAGCTTCTTGAGCTCCTCGACCACGACCTCGACGGCCTTTTCGATGCCGCGCTTGAGCTCCATCGGGTTGGCGCCCGCGGTGACGTTCTTGAGGCCCTCGCGGAAGATCGCCTGCGCCAGGATGGTGGCGGTGGTAGTGCCGTCGCCGGCCAGGTCGGAGGTCTTGGTGGCAACCTCCTTGACCATCTGCGCGCCCATGTTCTCGATCGGGTCGGCCAGCTCGACTTCCTTGGCGACCGTCACGCCGTCCTTGGTGACGGTGGGCGAGCCGAACTTCTTGTCGATGACGACGTTCCGGCCCTTGGGGCCGAGGGTCACCTTGACCGCGTCGGCCAGGTGATCGACGCCCTTCTTGAGCTTGGCGCGGGCGTCGGTATTGAAGACCAGTTCCTTGGCAGCCATCTGTATTCTCCTGGGGGATTCGCGCTGGGGATCCGTCAGCCGATCTTGGCGAGCACGTCGGAGGCCTTGATGATGATGACCTCCTCGCCCTCGGTGGTGAACGGCGTCCCGCTGTACTTCCCGTAGATCACCTTGTCGCCGACCTTGAGGTCGACGGGCACCCGCTGGCCCTTCTCCATCCGGCCTGGCCCGACGGCGATGACTTCGCCCTGGGTGGGCTTCTCCTTGGCGGTATCGGGGATGTAGAGCCCGCCCCGCATGGTCTCCGTCTCCTCGTCCGGCATGATCACGATCCGGTCCTCGAGGGGATGGATCCTGATCTTCGGCTTGGCCTTGGTGGCAGTGGCCATTGTCGACCTCGGCAGGTAAAGGTTCTGTAAAGTGTTTTTTAACAAAGAGTTGGCACTTAGGCTGGCGGAGTGCCAGCCACCCGGGGCGAAAGATAAGTGGACTCCCGGCGAGGTCAAGCACCCTTATATTGCGGCGCACACTTACCGATCCACGAACGATGCGCACTCTCAGCGTCCTCGCCGCCCTGCTCGCCGTGCCGACCCTGGCGTCCGCCCAGGCGGCTCCCCTCCCCACCCCCGCGCCGGCTCCGGGCTCGGACCTGCTCCGGGTCTCGGTGGATTCCGGCAAGAAGGAAGTGCTCCTCCTCTCGGGCCCCTTTGACATCGCCGGGAGCGGCGGGGGTGGGCACGTCCACCACGAGCACGAGATGGAATACCCGGTCATCCGCTTCACGTGGCCGACGGACGGGTGGCTCCGCGGGTTCCGGCTCGAGGTGACCGACGGAGACGGCAACCCGATCGACCGGCGGCTGATCCATCACCTGAACGTGGTCAACTTCGGCCGGCGGCAGCTCTTCTACCCGGCGGTGGAGCGCACGCTGGCCGTGGGACAGGAAACCGGGGACATCACGCTCCCGGCGACGATCGGGGTACCCATCAGCGCGGGCACGCCGATGGGGCTGGTCGTCGCATGGCACAACGAGAAGCCGGAGCCGATCATCGACGTGATGGTCCGGCTCACCCTCATCTGGTCCCCCACCAACCAGATGCCCCGCCCGAAGGACGTGATCTTCGTCTACGCCGACGTGCTCTACCCCATCGGCCGGAATGCCAACTTCGACCTGCCCGCGGGATCGTCGAGCTTCACCCGGGAGTTCCAGATGCCGGTCTCCGGGCGGGTGCTGGGCGCGGGCGGGCACCTGCACGATTACGGCCGCGAGATCCGGTTCGAGCGGCTGGGCGCAGGGGGGCGGGGAGCGGGAAGCGGGGATCGGGAGGACGCCGAGACGATTATCCGGCTCCCTGCGAAGTCAGACCAATCCGGGCGCCTGGCGGAGATCGGGCGGTCCCTGCCCGGCCTCTGGGGCCAGGGGATCCGGCTCAGGGCCGGCGAGCACTATCGCCTGATCGGGACCTACTTCAACCCGACCGGTGAGGCCATCACCGAAGGTGCCATGGTGCACCTGGCGATGATGTTTGCGCCCGACAGGCTGTCCGACTGGCCGGCGCTCGACCCGTCAGACCCCGATACGCAGAAGGACCTTGCGTTCCTGGCGGCGCGAGGGTCGAAGCGCGGGGAGCACCAGCACGCCGAGGGCGAAGCGGAGCACCAGCACTGAGGCGCAAATCGTGAGACCCCTACCCTCTCACGGCCCCTCCACCACCCTCCTCGCCCCCATCCACCGCTTCCACCACCAGCGGCCGTAGGGGTCATCCGCGCTCAGGACGCTCACCTGCACGCCATTCGAGGCGCTGTGGATGAAGCGCCCGTCGCCAAGGTAGAGCCCGACGTGCGAGATCCGCGATCCGGACCGCGCGAACGTGAGGATGTCCCCCGGGGCCAGCGCGCCGACCTGCTTCTCCACTGCACGGCCGGCCTTCGCCTGGTCCGCCGAGCGGCGCGGCAACTCGATGCCGTGCTCGGCGTAGGCGTACTGGATCAGGCCGGAGCAGTCGAACCCGCCGTTGTCCCCGGTCCCGCCCCACTTGTACTGCTGGCCCATCGCGCCTTCCGCGGTGCCGATGACGCGGGCGGCGAGTGCTGCGACATCGTCATCGAGGGGAGCCGCCGGCCCAACCGGGGGAAGCACCTCGGCCGCGGCGATCGGTACCATCGACACCGACCGTGGCGTCGAGTCCGGGGCCGGCCGTACATCCGGCTCGAACTGGCCGTCCTTCCGGTCGGGGTCCGCGGCCGGGCGCACCGGCGGGATCTGCCCGCTGGGCGGCGGATCCGGGAAGGGACCGAGGCGGATGCCGAAGCGCACGCCGACCTCCACGCCACGCCGGTCGCCTTCGCTCATGCCGCGCCAGCGGCCCTCCCCACTCAGGCTGATCGAGGAGTTGGCGACGAACTGCCACCCCGCCCCGATCGACCATGAGCCCCAGAAGTCGTCCGCGTCGTCGGAACCGACCCCGCCCACGAGACCCCCGATGACATAGGGCCCGGGCCGCGCCCCCCGAAACAGCGACACATCGGCGCCGAGCCCGAAGAGCCGGGCCCGGTTCCCGTCGTCGCCATCGCCGTACCGGTATTCGGCGACACCGGCGAGATCGATGGCGTTGTGCGAGGGGAAGAAGAGGTCGGCACGGAAGGTGGTGAGGTCGTGACCTTCGAAGATCCGCGCGAGCCCGATGCCGACTTCCTGCGCAGCGGCAGGTCGGACCGCTCCGGCCAGGAGGACAAGCAACGCTGCGAACCGGCGCATCACTTCTGCTCCACCCGCGGCATGCCGTCGGCCGCACCGACCCGGTACACGGCCACCGGCATGCAGTCACGGTACAGCACGGCGCGGAACTGGGAGTCATTGAGCGGCAGGGGTGTCTCGCGAGTGTAGAGCAGCGGGACCGGGAGGCGCAGGCTGGCGCGCCGCACCTCGACCGCCCGCTCGATGCATGCCGTACCGGCGCTGTCCTTCCCCTGGCGCATGGAGGTGAACCAGACCTGGGCCCCGCCCCCCAGAGTGAGCACGAGCGAGTCGGTCGACACCGGTGTCATCCGGATCGACGCCGGCCGGGACTCCTCGGCGGGCGAGCTGGCGGGCGAGCGTGCGGGCTGTTCGCCTCCGCAGGCGCCTGCGATCGGCACCAACACCGACAACAGCCGCAGGTCAGGAATTCGCATCGGGGCCTCCTTCGTCGGGAGCGCTGCCGGTGAGCTTTTCCTCGACACCCGCCGGCGAACCCTCGGCGGTCACATGCAAGGTCTCGCGGAGATCAGGGGAGCGGCGCAGCAGCCGCAGCCAGGCCCAGAGTGCGGCCATGGCGGCGAGCACCGCGGCCAAGCCGGTAACGATCAGCCCCGAGCGCGGGCTCGGGA
>JBOHSQ010000222.1:0-6357 GCA_050733295.1 Gemmatimonadales bacterium | reverse complement strand
GCCCGGGCCCGTGCGACCAGCCCCGCGGGTGGATGCGGCGCGGCGCGCGACCGGGGACCGGTGTGCCCGGCCGTGAGGCGAAAGTCGTGAGACGTGAGAGGTGAACGGGAGGTCAGCGGTCACCCGTTCGGGAAGGTGGGATCGCGGCCTCGGTGAATGGGGGGTCAGTCGGGGCGGGTGACCTCCACCCCCCCGACCTTCGCGGCGATCCGGACGTCCACCTTCCGGGTCGCCGCGTCGTATCCCTCGCTCAGCCACGCGTCGCCCTGGCGGACGAATCCCTCGGGCCGGAAACTCGCCGCGACCCGGTCGACCGAGAGGCGGACGCCGAGCCGCCGAGGCACGACCAGCCGCACGCCGCCCAGCGTCACGTCCGCTTCGAGCACCGCGTCCGTGGGCCAGTCCCCGCCGAGATCCACGGTGATGGTGCCGACGCCGCCCCTGACCCGCAGGGCGCGGCAGCCGGACCAGCCGAGTCCCTGGAGCCGCAACTCGGCGGCCTCGGCGCTGAACTCGGCACGACTGCAGGCCCCGGCATTGGGCCGGCTCCAGCGCACCACGGCGCGGCCGGCCTCGGCGCGGAACCCGAGGCTCCGCACCCTGAGGCCGCCGAGTTCCACGTCGGCGTTGCCGGCACGCACCGCGACGTCGAGTTCCAGCTCGGCCGCGGGTGAGAGGGCCACGGCCGCGCTCTGATCCAGCTCGGGCGTGGATGCGAGCTGGATGCCGGTCTCCGCGCGACGCAGGAGCCCCACACCCAGCAGGGAGTTGGGCGCATCGTACGACGCGCGGGGCTTGAATCGTGCCTGGTCCCACGCGAGGTCCACGGTATAGAGCGTCCCCGGGGCGGCGGGCCGGAGCGTCAGGTCGCCCGCAGCGAGCGCGATCGTGGCGCGGAGCAGGGTTTCGCCGTGGAGCTGGCGCGACACGGTGAGGGAGCGGAGGTCCTGGGCCGGAGCCGGAGCCGGATTCGCGATGAGCAGGAATGCGGCCAGGACGGGCAGGACGGGCAAGACGGGCAAGACGGGCGAGACGGGCAGGGCGCGAGGGTTCCGCATGGTCGCGGGCATCAGTCGCGGGGCGGCCGCTGCACCGATCCGGGCGACGGCCGCTTCACCGCAGGGACGCCGAACTGGGGCGTGGCCCAGAGGTACTCGTCGGTGAGCGCCTCGGGCGGGATCAGCCGGCCGGCGAAGTTCTCGCGCATTCCGGCGCGGGAGAGAAGCATGGCGCCGAAGCCGGCGGTTCCGAGCAGCCAGGTGAACAGGACTGCGGCCACGCGCACCAGGTTGCCCGCCACCGGCACCCATCCGACCACCACCCATGCGGCCCACACGGCGAGCGCGCCGGCCAGCCCCACCAGCAGGTAGCGGAAGCTGTTGGGCGAGCCGATGTCGGCCCCGGAGGCGAGGCGTCGGCGGATCCAGGTCTCGCCCATCGCGTGGGATACCGCGAGGAGTCCGCCGAGGAGTCCCACGACCACGAGCAGCAGGTAGGCCACCACCACGAACGGGATCAGCAGCACGCCCACGATGGTGAGGGCGAGGCCGACGACGAGCATGCCGAAGGTGGGGACGACCAGCACCTGCCCGACGAGCCCGGTGACGAACGACCGCCCGAAGGACCGGGCCACCGTGTCGGAGACGATCTCGAGCTGGGGCCGGCCGAAGAGGACCAGCGCGAAGCCGAGGATGAGGAGAGTCAGGAAGACGCCGGCAAGTCCCGCGGCGCGGAGCGCGGTGAGGCCGGCGGGTCCCACGGCGCGGGCCGCGAGTGCGCCGGGTTCCGCGGCGGTGAGCGAGACGATCTGGCCGGTCACGTCTCCCCCGGCCTCGCGGACCTGCCCGCCGAAGGAGAGGACGCTCCCCTCGACGACCGAACCGGGGTGGAGGACGACGTCGCCATCCACGGCGACGAGATTGCCGATGACGCGGCCGCGCACCTCGGCGGTGCCCTGCAGGAGCAGAAGGTGGCCTTCATGCGTGTCGTCGGCGGCGACCGACCAGTTTCCGGCGCGCGCGATGCCATCCGGGACCGTGAGCCGAAGCTCCTCGAGGGAGGCGTCGCGAAAAAGACCACGAACGTGGGCCTCGAGGGCGAGCGGGTCGGCAGTGTCATCGAGGCGAATCACGGGGCCGCCCGGCCCGGCGGGGGGGATGGCGCGCGAGGCCGCGGCATCGGGGGCCTGATCGGCCGCGATCTCGCGCTGGACCGACTGCCAGGTGTTCCGGAAGAAACCGACGGCCTCGGAGGCGGTGCGGGCCGGATCGGGACCGGTGGCGGCTACGGCGACGCCGGCCTGGCCGGCGAGGGCCAGGATCGTCGCGAGGACGAGGAAGGGGCGGCGGCTAGCGGGCATTGGCCACCCCGGTGGTCGGCAGGGCCATCAGGCGCTTGAGCACCAGGAGGCCGCTTGCGTAGACCAGGGAGGCCGCGCCCAGGACCGGCAGCAGGCGCCCGGGAGCGAAGACGAAGCTCCGGACGTCGCGGAACCAGGGCTGATCGAGAAGGCTCGAGGCGACGGCCTGCACGCTCACCCAGAAGAGCTGGCTCGCGGCCTCGAGGGCGCGGGCGCCCCAGAGCTCGAGCAGCTCCCGGTTCCCCAGGCTCCAGGCGACGCTGGCCCCCATGCCGACGAGGGTGACGCCGAGGAGCGCGGCCGCCAGCCCGGAGATCCGGGGGATGGCGAACGCGCGCCGCACGGATGCGGGCCGGGGAATCCTGACGCGTGCCAAGACCTGGTCAGCCAGGTCGGTCCGCGGAGCGAATCGCGGGAGCGCGCCGAGGAGGTCCACGAGGTCGCGCTCACGCTCCACCAGCTCGTAACATCGGGCGCAATGGCGCAGGTGCTCCGAACGGGCAGACCCGAGCCGGCCCTCGAGCCAGGCATCGAGGTCGTCAGCGGACAGGTGGGTGACGGGCAGGTCGCTCATTTCGAGCCCTCCTACGGCGGGGCGCGGGGGAAGGTTTCACTCGCGCAGGTGCGCGAGCCGCGTCCGCAACTCATTGCGGGCGCGATGGATATAGGTCTTGACCGTGCCGAGGGGCAGGTCGAGGATCTCGGCGATCTCCTCGTACGCCCGGCCCTCGACGTGACGGAGCAGGATGCAACTGCGGTACTCGGGCCGGAGGCTCGCGATGGCCTCCTCGATCTGGCCGCCGAGCTCGCGGGCCTCGAGTTCCTGGAGCGGCGTCTCGGTCGCGGAACGGATCTGGAGGGCGGTGGCCTCCATCGCCTCGGGGGTGACGGCGTTGGGCGAGCCCTCGATCGAGAGGGTGTAGAGCTCGCGGCGGCGCAGGTGATCGATGGCCGCGTTGTTCGCGATCTTGAAGATCCAGGAGGAGAACTTGAACTCGGGGCGATACGACTCGACCGCGTTCAGCGCCTTGACGAAGGTTTCCTGGGTGAGGTCCTCGGCCAGCTCGCGGTCGCGGAGCATGCGGAAGACGAGCGAGAACACCGGCCGCTCATAGCGCCGGATGAGCTCGCGATAGGCCGTCTCGCGCCCCTCGCGGGCGCGCGCGACGACCTCCTGATCGGAGAGCTTGACGTAGTCGGTCCGCGCTTCAGCCACGCGCGCCGGTCTCGCTTGCCCGGCCGGATTGCCGAGGACTACATTCCGCGCCTATGACCGGCTCCGGAGTCGAGGGTCGAGGGTCAAGGGTCGAGCGTTGGAGGTGAACCACCTGCCCGTCGGCGGCGGCGCGGCCAAGCGGACCTATGTCCGCGAGATGTTCACCGCGATCGCCCCGACCTACGACCGGCTCAACCGCATCATCAGCTTCCGAATGGACCTGGCCTGGCGCCGACGGGCGGTCCGGCGGCTGGGCTGGGAGCGGATGCCGGTGGGCCGCTACCTCGACCTGTGCGCGGGCACGCTGGACTTCGCGGCGATCCTCTCGCGCGAGCCGGGCTTCCGCGGGCGCGTCGTGGGCGCGGACTTCGTCACCCGGATGCTCGCACTGGGCCGGGGCAAGGCGGCCGGCCTCGCTCCCGTCACCGCGGACGCACTCCAGCTCCCGTTCCCCGACGCCACGTTCGACGGGGCGATGGTCGGCTGGGGACTGCGCAACCTCATCGACCTCGAGGCGGGCCTTCGCGAGGCGGCGCGGGTGCTCAAGCCCGGCGCGCGGCTGGTGACGCTGGACACCTGCCATCCGCCCCACCAGCCGTTCCGCGGCCTGTACAACTTCTACTTCGAGCGCGTGCTGCCGCGGGTGGGCCGCTTCTTCTCGAAACATACGACCGCCTATACCTGGCTTCCAGAGTCGGCGAAGTCGTTCCCGGAGCCGCCCGAGCTCGCGGCGATGATGCGCCGCGCCGGCTTCGCCGCGGCGGAGCACGAGCTGCTGCTGGGCGGGGCGACGGCGCTGCACGTGGCGATGCGGTGAACGGGGGGTCGGCGGCCATCCGAGCGGGCAGATGAGTTCGAGGTCTCGGTGAACGGGGAGGCGGGGCCCGTTCACCGTTCACCGAGGCCACGAACCTCGCTTCCCTGGAACCGAAGCCGCCGATCCCCCTCTTCCCCCGATCCTCCATGACCTATCCGTATCCCGACCTCCAGTCCTTCATCGCCGCGCTCGAGCGCGAGGGTGAGCTGGTGCGGGTGCAGGCGGAGGTCGACCCGTACCTCGAGATCGGCGAGATCGTCCAGCAGGTGGTGCGGCAGGACGGGCCGGCGCTCCTGTTCGAGCGGGTGAAGGGCGCGGACTTCCCGGCGGTGCTCAACCTGTACGGCTCGGACCGCCGGATCGAGCTGGCGCTGGGCCGGCACCCGGCCGCGATCGGCCAGGAGCTGCTCGGGCTGGTGCAGCGGATCAACCCGCCGTCACTCAAGGCGCTCTGGGGCCTGCGGGCGGAGCTGCTCCGGGCGCGGCACATGCGGCCGCGGGCCATGCGGGCGTGGAACGGAACGCGCGCCCTCGCGCAGGAAGTGGTGGAGCCGCCGCGGCTCGACCGGCTGCCCAACCTGCACGCGTGGCCGCGCGACGGCGGGGCGTTCATCACCTGGGGCCCGACGCTCACCGAGGATCCGCGGAACGGGCGGCGGAACTTCGGCCTCTACCGCCTGCAGGTGTTCGACCAGGCGACGACGGGGATGCACTGGCAGTCGATGAAGGGCGGACGGGGCCATCACTTCGAGGCCGAGCGGATGAACCAGCCGCTCGACGTGGCGGTGGTGCTGGGCGGCGACCCGGTCACCATGCTCTCGGCGATCTTCCCGCTGCCGGAGGACTTCGACGAGCTGGGGTTCGCGGGGTACGTGCGCGGGGCACCGACCTGGCTGGTGCCGGGGCGGGCCACGACGCTCCGGGTGCCGGCCAACGCGGAAATGATCCTCGAAGGGCAGGTGCCGCCGCACGAGCGCCGGCTCGAGGGACCGTACGGCGACCACTTCGGCCACTACTCGGAGGCAGAGCTGTTCCCGGTGTTCCGGGTGAAGGCGGTGACCCGGCGCCGGCGGCCGGTGCTGCCGGCCGCCATCGTCGGCAAGCCGCCGCAGGAGGACAAGTGGCTGGGCCAGGCAGCAGGCGAGATCATCGGGCCGCTCATCCGGGTGGTGAACCCGAACATCATCGAGGTGCACGCGTTCGTCGCGGCGGGCTTCCACAACCTGCTCGGCGTGGCCCTCAAGGAGCGGCACCCGAAGGAAGTGCTCAAGACCGCGTTCAACCTCCTCGGCACCGGCCAGCTCTCGCTCACGAAGGTGGCGATCATGGCGCGCGAGGACGTGAACGTCCGGAGCTTCCGCGCGCTGCTCCGCGAGCTGTGGCAGCGGTTCGAGCCCGAGGAGCGGATGCTGCTCCTGCCGATCGCGCCGCTCGACACGCTCGACTACACCTCGTTCACGCTGCACGTGGGGAGCAAGCTGGTGCTCGATGCCACCGGCGAGGCGATCACGACCGCGCCGCCGCCGACCGCCATCGAGGACCCGTCGGCCTTCGACCGGCGCATCACGGGGCACCGGGTGATCGAGGGGCTGGTGGTGGTGACGGTGACGCAGGACGCGCCCGAGGTGCTGGCGAAGCTGGTGCGCTGGGAGGGGCTGGGGCCGGTCCGGCTGGTGGCGGCGGTGAGCGACGACGTGGACCTCGACGACGAGACCAGCACCGTGTGGGGGATCTTCACCCGGTTCGACCCGGCGCGCGACATGGTGTTCCAGGAGCAGGCGTTCCGCGGGGCGCGGCCGGTGTACCGCGGCCGGATCGGGATCGACGCGACGTGGAAGGACGGGTACCCGCCGCCCCTGGTGATGCCGGAAGAGACGCGCCTGTTGGTGGAACGGCGGTGGGGGGAGTACTTCGGGGCGTGAGACGCGAGACGTGAGACGTGAGACGGGCAGGACGGGCGGGACG
>JBOHSQ010000221.1:0-1889 GCA_050733295.1 Gemmatimonadales bacterium | reverse complement strand
GATCCCCAGCTCCCGGCTCAACTCCGCGAGCGTGAGCTCGCCCCGCTCCACCCGGGTGCGCTGCTCCCGCTTGCACTGCGGGGCGTACACGCGCCGGCCATCGGCCTTCCGAGCATGCTGCTCCCTGGCCTGACCCTCCGCTGTGAGTGACGATACCGCACAGCGAGTGTCTCGTCCAATGGGGGGTCAGACCATGCCGTGCAGCGCTCAGCCTGTCCGAATTGGTCAAAGAGCAGTCGCACGCTTGCATCCGCTCCATCCGTGTCACCCACCAGCGTCGCCTCTCCCTAGGTTCGGCGAGTTTAGTCACTCCTCAGGCGGCAACCGCCGCGAGGATGGTCACGTAGGCGAGAGACCAAGCGAAGCAGCGTTTGGAGGCAGGCAAGCCGGGCCAGCAGGCTTCAAGTGCGGCAGAAACTGCGGCGGGAACGCAAAGGCCCTCCCCTCGGGAGGGCCTAAGTCGTTGTGGGGCCGAGAGGCGCCGGGCGGAGTCGAACCGCCGTATGGAGGTTTTGCAGACCTCTGCCTTACCACTTGGCTACGGCGCCGAAGCGGGGAAACATAACGGTCCCCCGGACCCTCGCCAACGCCGCGGATTGCGAGAGACGGGCCGGGAGCGGGCCGCGTTCCCGGCGCGCATCTGGCGGCTGCACAACGAGTTGCAGATTCGGCCGCTACCGGGACCCGTGGCGTGCCTCTTGCCCTCCCGGAGACCGTCTCGCAACCGGATCCGGGCGACATGTCCAGCACCACCTCACTCCTGCGGCCCGCGTTCGCGCTCGGCGCCGCAATGCTCATGGCCGGCTGCGCGGCCAACTACGTCACCGTCCCGCCGCGCATGGACCTCAAGCCCTACGGGCGCGTGGCCCTGGTGACATTCACCGCGGACGACCCGTCGAGCCCGCTGTCGGCGCGGGCCAGCGAGCGCTTCGTGGAGCGGATGCTCGAGAGCCAGTACGGGGTCGAGATCATCGAGCTCGACGCGCACGCCCCGGAGCTGGCGGGCCTCGATCCGGCCACCGACCCCGCCGCACTCGCCAAGGCACTGGGAAAGCGCCGGGGGGAGATCCCGGCAGTCTTTGTGGGCCACCTCGGTGTGTCCGACGTCCAGCCGTCCGGCGGCCTGGCCGGCGTGGGCGACTTCCAGATGCGCGCCTCGGTGTCGGCCAGCCTCCGGGTCCAGCTCCTGAGCACCAGCACGGGCGGCACCCTGTGGCGTGGGAGCGCGCAGGGCGAGCGCAGCGTGGGCTCCATGGAAATCAGCGGCGGCAGGCCGAGCGTCGCGCTGCGCGATGTGGACGAGGTGTGGGACGAGGTGCTGAACGACCTGGTGTGGCAGGCGACCTGGGACTTCCGGCCGACGCGGGTGAAGGAGTAGGGCTAGAGCGCGCCGTCGGCCTGGATCCGGGGCTGCTCCAGCCACGCCAGGACGTCCATTTCGAGCGTGGTCCATTCCGCCACCGAGTCGTCGCCGAAGGAATGCACCTTGGGCAGGCGGCCGACCTCACGGTAGCCCCAATTCCGCTTGTACCACACGATCGTCTCCGGCCGGTCGGCGTTGGTCGTTATCTTCGTGGCGCCCTGCGCCGCCATGGCCTCGACCCGGCGGTCCTGGAGCGCACGGCCGATACCCAGGTTCCCGAATTCGGGCAGGACGCCGAGCAGCGTGGTCTTGCCGTGGCCCGGCCCGAGGAACGTGTAGCCCGCGGCCCCCACGACGCGCCCGTCCACCGTCGCCACGAAGAACCGGTCGAGCTCGATTCGCGGCATCTCGGCCGAGGGTACGTGATGCATGTTCCACGGGCGCATGACCGCCAGGATGGCGTCATGGTCCGCCGGGACCGCCGGGCGGATCTCGTTGGGCGGCGTCATCGACACGGGTCTCCGGG
>JBOHSQ010000220.1:0-11386 GCA_050733295.1 Gemmatimonadales bacterium | reverse complement strand
TTCCCGCGAGGCGGAGCGTCAGGCCGTCGCGGCGCGGGAGGACGCCGCTCGGCTCGGCGCCAATCTCCGCCGGGAGCTGACGGAGGCCGAGTCGCGCCTGGCGCGGGTGACCGAGCGGCTGGCGGCGTCCGAGGCGCGCCTGGCCGTGGTCGATCGCGAGCTCACCGAGGGCGAGGTGGCCCGTGCCCGGCTCGACGAGGAAGCCGGCGCTCGCCGCTCCGAGCTGGCCGAGCTCGAGGCGCTCCAGGAGCAGGCTCGCGAGGCCCGCGTCCACTGGCAGGTCCAGCTCGCCCAGGTGGAGGCCCGGCTCGGTTCCGCCCGTGAGAAGCAGGAGCGCGCGGCTCTGCTCGGCAGCGAGGCCTCGACCTCTGCTGCCACGCTCGCCGACGAACTGGTCCGGCTCGAGGCCGACACCACCGCCATCGAGGGCCAGCAGGCGCAGTGGCTGGAGGCGCGTGCCGAGCGCCGGGTTGCGGTGCTCGAGCTCGAGGCCGCGGCCGAGGACGCCGAGGAGGCCTTGGCGGACGCCGCGTCCCTCCTGGACGAGGCGGAGCGGGCGTTGTCCGGCCGCCGCGAGTCGGTGGAGACCCTGGGCGAGGAGTACCACCGACTCGAGCTCGCGATGGCAGAGGCCGGGGCCCAGCGCCGGCGCGTCACCGAGCGCCTGGAGACCGAGTGGCGCAAGTCCTTCGACGAACTGGTGGCCTCGGTCGAGCCGCTGGACCTCGATCTCGACGCGCTGGTCGCCGAGGAGGAGCGGGTGCTCCAGGCGCTCGAGGCGATCGGGCCGGTGAACCCGCTCGCGGTCGAGGAGCACGCCGAGGAGTCGAAGCGACTCGAGTTCCTCGTGTCGCAGCGGGACGACCTGGTGGCGGCGCGCCAGTCGCTGGTCCAGGCCATCCGCGAGATCGATACCACCGCGCGCACCATGTTCGTGGACACTTTCGAGGCGATCCGGACCCATTTCCTGCAGGTGTTCCAGTCCCTGTTCGGCGGGGGCGAGTGCGACCTCCGGCTCGCGCTGCCGGATGATCCCCTCGAGAGCGAGATCGAGATCCACGCGGCACCGCGCGGCAAGCGCACCCAGCGCATCCACCTGCTCTCCTCGGGGGAGCGGACCCTGGTGGCGACGTCCCTGCTCTTCGCCATCTACCTGACGAAGCCGAGCCCCTTCTGCCTGATGGACGAAGTGGACGCGCCGCTCGACGACGCCAACGTGGGGCGGTTCACCACGCTGCTCGACGAGTTCAAGAAGGACACCCAGTTCATCGTCATCACCCACAACCCGCGGACCATGCAGGCGGCCGACGCCGTCTACGGCGTCACCATGCAGGAGCCCGGCGTGAGCACGATCGTCGGGGTCCGGATGGGGGCTACCACCGAAGTCGCCTAGCCCAGCGTGCGAGTCGCGAGCGGCCGGATCCTGGCTATCTTTGTACGGAGCCGGCATTTCGGGCTTGCGACTCGCATCCCTTGACCCTCGACCCTGACCCTCGACCCCTGATCTCATGCTCGTCGTCATGCGGCAGGACGCCACCCCCGGAGACATCGAGGCGGTCATCGCCGCGATCGGGGAAATGGGGTACCAGGCCGTCGCCATGCCCGGGCGCCAGCGAACCGCCGTCGGCCTGATCGGGAACGACGGCCGGGTGGACGGCTCCCCGCTCGAGGGGATGAGCGGGGTGCAGGAAGTCCTGCACGTCACCAAGCCCTACAAGCAGGTGTCGCGGGAGTGGAAGCAGGAGTCGACCGTCGTGCGGCTGCCGGGTGGGCTCTCCATCGGCGGCGACCAGGTCGTGGTGATGGCCGGGCCCTGCTCGGTCGAGAACGAGGCGCAGATCCTGGCCGCCGCCCGCGCGGTGCGCGACTCGGGCGCCACCGTGCTCCGGGCCGGCGCCTTCAAGCCCCGCAGCTCGCCCTACGCCTTCCAGGGGCTCGGCAAGCCGGGCCTCGAGCTGCTGGCGCGTGCGCGGCAGGAGACCGGCCTCCTGATCGTCACCGAGGCGATGGACCCCGAGGGGCTCGGCGCCGTGGTGGATGTCGCCGACATCGTGCAGGTCGGCGCGCGCAACATGCAGAACTACTCCCTGCTCCGCCTCGCCGGACGCTGTGGCAAGCCGGTGCTCCTCAAGCGTGGCATCTCGGCCACGATCACCGAGCTGCTCCTCTCGGCCGAGTACCTGCTGGCCGAAGGCAATCCCGACGTCATCCTCTGCGAGCGCGGCATCCGTGGCTTCGATCCGGCCACGCGAAACGTCTTCGACCTGACGGCCATTCCGGTCATCCGCGAACTCTCGCACCTGCCGATCGTGGCCGACCCGAGCCACGGCACCGGCCGGCGCGACATGGTCACGCCGATGGCGCGGGCCGCCGTCGCGGCGGGCGCGGACGGCCTCCTGGTCGAGGTCCATCCCGACCCCGAGCATGCCAGGTCGGACGGCGCGCAGAGCCTGCATCCGCACCAGTTCGAGCGCCTGATGTCGGAGGCGCGGGTCATCGCCGAAGCCATCGGCCGCCGCATCGCGGAGCCGGCGGAGGTCAAGTCGTGAGGGCCTCCCTGCTCGCGCTCTTGCTGGTCGCTTCCCCCGCCGCGGCTTCCCAGCCCGCCGCCGCCCCCGACGCCAGGGCCATCGTCTCCCGCGCCGCGGCCGCGTACCGCCAGCTCACTTCGCTCGAGGCTGCGTTCACCCAGCGGATCGACGACCCGATGGTGGGACTGCTGGAGAGCGAGGGGCACGTGTGGCAGGCAGGGAAGGACCGGCTCGCCATGCGGTTCACCGATCCCGCCGGGGAGGCGGTGATAATGGATGGCCGGCACCTCTGGATCTACACCCCGAGTACCGCGCCCGGGCAGGTCATCCGCGTGCCGGTGCCGGAGCGGCCGACCTATGGCTTCAATGTGCTGGCGTGGATCCTCGACCGCCCCACCGAGCGCTACACCGTGAAGTTCCTGCGCGAGGATCGCATCGCGGGCCGGCCGGTGGACGTGGTCGAGATGATCCCGCGCGAGCAGGACATGCCCTTCACCCGCGCCGTGGTCTGGCTGGACCAGGGCGACGCCCTGCCCCGCCGCCTCGAGGTCCGCGAGCCCGGCGGCTCGCTCCGCACCATCGGCCTGACCAACCTCAAGCGCAACGCCCCGGTGGGCGTGAAGACGTTCGTCTTCGAAGTCCCCCGGGGCGTCCGGATCATCGACCAGACCTGACGGTCGCTTCCTCCCGCTTCCTCCCGCTCAGTCCGGCTACTTCCCGTCCAGCGCTTTCTCCACCTCCGCCGCCCGGCTCCCATCCAGCCCGGCCTCGGTCGCCAACACCAGCGCCGCACGCCCCAGCGCCGCATACAACTGCCGGTCGTCCTCGCTGAGCGCCGCAAGGTGCCCCCGGATCGTGCCCGCGTCACCGCGCCGCACCGGGCCGGTGAGCGACCTGGCCGGCCCCAGGTCTTCGAGGTTCTCGAGCGCCCCGCGGAGCAGTGGCAGGTAGATCTGCGCCGCGAGCCCCGGCGTCACTCCCGCCTCCCGCGCCAGCCGCTCGGCCACTCCCACCAGCGTCACCGTGTAGTTCGCCACCATCACCGCGCCGGCGTGGTAGAGCGACTTCCCCCCGCTCGCGAGTTCCACCGGCTTCATCGCCAGCGACCGCGCCAGTTCCCGGCCCGCGGCGATCGCGCGCCGGTCGCCTTCGAGCGCCGCGAACGCGCCCCGGAGCCGCGCCGGCGCCACGCTGGGGTCGGCTACGGTCTGGAGCGGGTGGAAGGATCCGGGCGAAACCCCGAGTCGGCTGAGCGGCTCGAGCGCTCCCTGGCCCAGGCGCCCCGAGAGGTGCAGCGCCACCTGGCCCTCGCCCACTCCACCCTCCCGCGCCAGCCGCGTCGCCACCGCCTCGATCGCGTCGTCGGGCACCGCGAGGAGCACGACCTCGGCGTCCCGGAGCACGTCACCCCACCGCTCGCTGGTATTCCGGAGCGGTGGGGTGACTGGATGGGGCTCGCGCGACAGGAGCGCGACTCGATGCCCGGCGGGGAGGAGCCCGAGCGCCAGGCCCTGACCCATGCGTCCGGCGCCGACGATCGCGACCGCGGCCCGCGCGCTCAAGCGATCAGCGGACAGCCGCTCAACAACCCTCCTCGCACCCGCGCGCCGCCGTCGACATCGTCAGCTCCAGCAGTCCCTTCGGGGTCTGCGCCTGGCGCAGCAGCTCGACCGCCTTCGCCACCTGCTTGTCGTCGCCCACCCGCCGGCGGAACTCGGCTTCGCGCCCGAACACGTAGCGGGCCACTTCGTAGCTGATCTGCTCCTCCACGAACCGCCCCGCGCCGTTGAACCTGGCGTCGTCCACCTGGACGCCCTTGGCCACGAGCCGCCGGCGAACCTCGGCCCGCATCTCCGGCGTCACCGTGAAGTTCTCCTGCTTGATCGCGCCGCGCTGCTTGAGCTCCAGCGCATACGTGGTCAGCACGTCACGGTACTTGGCGAAGTCCGAGCCCAGCGCCTCGACGAACGCCCGCTCCGACTGGGTGAGCGTGTCGCGCCGCACGATCAGGTCGGGAACGATGCCGCCCCCACCCCGGACTTCGCGACCGCCATCGGTCTTGAACGTCGGGCGGCCGGCCGTGTCGGCGGCCGCAGCACCGGTATCGGGCCGCCCCGTCGCCTCCCGTATCACCTGGGCGATCTGGTCCTCGGCGCTCCCGGCATCGCGCTGGATGCTCCGGCCGATCGGGGTGTACCACCGCGCGGTCGTGAGCTTGAGCATCGCCCCTTCGCGCAGCGGGAAGAGCGTCTGCACCGAGCCCTTGCCGAACGTCGGTGTGCCCACCACCACGGCGCGGTCGTGGTCCTGCAGTGCGCCGGCGATGATTTCCGCCGCGCTCGCCGAGCCCTCGTCCACCAGCACCACGATCGGGAGGTCGGGCCACGCCTGCGGCCGGCGGTCGCTGAAGGTGCGGGTCGAGCCGCGGGTGCGGCCCCGCGTCGCCACCACTTCCTGGCCCTGGTCGAGGAACAGGTCGCTCACCTCGACCCCCTGCTCCAGCAGCCCGCCCGGGTTGCCCCTGAGGTCGAGGATCAGCGACTTGAGGCCCCGGGTCCGGAGCGCTTCGATCTCGCGCTTGAGCTCCGCCGCCGAGGTCTCCGAGACCGGGTTGAGCGCCACCAGCGCCGTCCCGCTCCCGAGCTCGATCGGCGCCTGCACCGACCGGATGTGGATCGCGGCCCGTTCGACCTCGAAGGGCAGCAGTTCGCTGATGCCCGGCCGGCGGATCACCACCCGCACCTTCGAGCCCAGCGGCCCGCGGAGCGTGTTCACCGCGCGGTCGCTCGACCAGCCCTCGGTGGACTTTCCGTCCACTTCGACGATCTGGTCGCCGGTCTGGATGCCGAGCCGCTCGGCGGGCGACTCCGGCAGCGGGGCGACGACCGTGATCCAGCCGTCGCGGACGTCGATCTGGATGCCCAGGCCGGCGTAGTTGCCGGTGGTCGTCTCGGTCAGCTCCCGCAGGTCCTGGCCGGTGAGCAGCACCGTATACGGGTCGTCGAGCTGGTCGAGCAGGCCGTCGGTCGCCTTGCGGAACAGCTGGTCATCGCCGAGCGAGTCGACGAAGTTGGCTTCGACGTGCGAAAGGACTTCCTCGAAGAGCGTCGCGTCGCCGATGATCTCGGCCGGCGGCGCGGCGCGCTGCAGCAGCCATCCGCCGGTGAGGAAGCTCACCGCGGCAACGAGGAAGGTCGGGGCCCATCTGCGCATCGGTATTCTCCGTTCTGGAGCCCCGGCCCGGCCGGGACCATTTACCAATCTACCTCGCCACTCCCCCGCTCACCGCCCACCGAGGCCCCGAACTCCGCCTGCCCGCTCGACCGCCGCCGACCCCCCCGCTCACCGGAACACGTCCGGCCTCTCCCCCACCAGCGCACCCCACGCCCCCTCGAAGACCCGGTCGGCCGGCAGGCTCGCATCCAGGTGGACGACCCCCGACCCCTTCGCCGCACGGTAGTGGGCGATCACCCGGGCGTGGAACGCCTCGCTCTCCCGGTCCAGCCGGTCGCCGGTCTTCCCGGCCGCCAGCTGTCGCGCCCGCCCCACTCCCTCCGGCAGGTCCAGCACCAGCGTCACGTCGGGCCGGAGCCCTCCGGTCGCGGCACCGTTGGCCGCCTTGAAGAGCGCCGAATCGATGCCCCGGCCCGCCACCTGGTACGCCTCGGTCGAGAGGTCGTATCGGTCACAGAGCACCACCCGACCCTCGGCCAGCGCCGGCCGGATGATCCCGGCCACCACGTCCGCCCGCGCCGCCAGGAAGAGGAACATCTCCGCCATCGGCGAGTGCGGCTCGTGGTCCAGCAGCGCGCGCCGGGCGCCCTCCGCCACCGGCGTCCCGCCCGGCTCCCGGACCGCCACCGGATGGAGGCGCATCCCTTCCATCTTCCGGAACAGCCGCGTGGCGAGGGTCGTCTTGCCCGCGCCCTCCGGTCCCTCCACCACCACGAAGCAGCCGGCGCTCACGAGAGCGTGATGATCCCACTCGTGGCCCCGCGCTCGATCCCCTGCCCGATCTGCTCGTTCACCCGCCCCATCAGCTTGTCGAAGTTGGCCCGCGCCACCACGTAGGCCTGGCCGATCGAGCTGGTCTCGAGGTCGCGCACCGCGCCCTCGTACGACTGCGCCGTCTCCTCGCTCGGCATCTGGCCCTGTGCCATCGCCCGCTCCACCTCGGTCGCCAGCTTCTGGATCTTCTCCAGCTTGGCCACCGTGTCCTTGTCATCGCGCAGCGTTGTCTCTGCGCGCCGCAGCGCCTTGTACTCGTCGCTCTGTCCGATCATCCGGCCCAATTCCTGCGCCTTGTCGAAGATCACCGAGTGGCTCCCAGGCGCGCCAGCACGTACCGCGCGCGGCCGAATAGGTCGTCGTACGTGTGGACGTCGGTCCAGCCCAGCCGCTCCGCCTCCCGCGCCGCCAGGCCCGCGCGGCGCGAGTCCACCTCGAGCGCCAGCAGTCCGCCCGGCGCCGTCACCGCCCTCGCGTCGTCCAGCAGGCGCCGCGTGTGCGCCATGCCATCGGGCCCCGACACCAGCGCACCCTCGGGCTCCCAGTCGCGCACCGACGGCTCGAGGGCGCCGTATTCCGGCCCGGTAAGATAGGGCGGATTTGATACCACTGCATCGAAACGACGGCCCCGGAGCGGCGCGCACAGGTCACCCTCCAGCCACTCCACCCGGGCGCCCGCGGCCCGCGCGTTGGCCCGCGCTACTTCGAGCGCACCCGCGCTCGCATCGACGCCGGTCACGCTCGAGTACTTCCCCTCCCGCGCCAGCGCGATCGCGATGCAGCCGCTCCCGGTTCCCACGTCCGCCACCCTGCCGCCCAGGGCGTGGTGCAGCACCAGCTCCACCAGCCCCTCGGTCTCCGGCCGCGGGATGAGCACCCGTCGGTCAACCTGCAGCAGCAGGTGGCGGAAGCCTGCGACCCCCGTCACGTACGCCAGCGGTTCCCCCGCCAGCCGCCGGTCCACCAGCGCCGCAAACCGCTCCACCTCGCCCGGTACCAGCGTGCGATCCCCCGCCGCCGGCGTCTCCGGCCCCCAGGCCGCCTCCGCCATCCAGCGGGCTTCCCGGCTCGCGTAGGCGAACCCCGCCTCCACCAGCCGCGCGCGCGCACCGCGCAGCGCCTCAGCCGACCGGAGCATCGGGGCTCTCCATGAGCTCGCGCCGGCTCGCCATCCGCACCGCGTCCACCAGCTCGTCCAGCCGCCCGTCCAGCACGTCCTGGAGGTTGTGCACCGAGACGTTGATCCGGTGGTCGGTGATCCGGCTCTGCGGGAAGTTGTAGGTGCGGATCTTGGCCGAGCGGTCGCCGGTGCCGACCATCGCGCGCCGGTCCCGCGACCGCGCCGCCTCCTGCTCGGCGATCATCCGGTCGAGCAGCCGCGCGCGCAGCACTTCCATCGCCTTGACCTTGTTCTGCAACTGGCTCTTCTGGTCCTGCTGCGATACCACCACGCCGGTCGGCAGGTGGGTGATCCGCACCGCGCTGTCGGTGGTGTTGACGCTCTGGCCGCCGGGCCCCGACGACCGGAATACATCCACCTTGAGGTCCTGCGGCTCGATCTTCACGTCCACGTCTTCCGCCTCCGGCAGCACCGCCACCGTCGCGGCCGAGGTGTGGATCCGGCCTTGCTGCTCCGTCACCGGCACCCGCTGCACCCGGTGCACCCCGGCCTCGTGGCGAAACACACCGTAGGCCTCCGGGCCGCGCACGGCGAAGACCACCTCGCGGAGCCCGCCCAGGTTGCCCTCGCTGCCCGAGATCGGCTCCACCCGGAACCCGCGCCGCTCGGCGTAGCGGGTGTACATCCGGTGCAGGTCGGCCGCGAACAGCGCGGCCTCGTCCCCGCCGGTGCCGGCGCGGATCTCCACGATGCAGTCGCGGTCGTCGTGCGGGTCGCGCGGCATGAGCAGCTCGTGCAGCCGCGCTTCCAGGTCTTCCACCTCGGGGCCCAGCCGCTCGGCATCGGCGCGGGCCAGGCCCGCCAGCTCCGGGTCGGTCTCGCGCGCCAGCTCGCGCGCCTGCGCAAGCTCGTCGCGGAGCTTGAGCAGGCGTTCGTGCGTGCGGAGGATCGGGTCGAGTCGGGTGTGTTCCCGGCCCAGCGCCGTCAGCTGGGCCGGATTCTGGGCGATCGCCGGGTCGGCGAGCGCGTGGGCCACCTCCTCCGCCCGCGCGAGCGCCTGGCGGAGTCGGGCCTCCACCGGTCAGCCCTGGGTGGGCTCGGCGGTCTGGTAGCGCTTGCGGAAACGATCCACCCGGCCCGCGGTGTCCACCAGGCGCTGCTTGCCCGTGAAGTAGGGGTGGCAGGCGGAGCACACTTCGACGTGGATGTTCGTCGAGGTGGATCGGGTCGTGAACTTGTTGCCGCAGGCGCAGACCGCGTCGAGGACGCGATACATGGGATGCATGTTGGACTTCATCGGGAACCCCTCAGCTGCTGGGCCCTGTCGCCGAGGCCCGGAGCGGGCCAGGGTTCGGGGTCGAGGGGCGTAAATGTAAGCGGGCTAAGTCCTTCATGGTAGGGCACCTGCCCGTCTCGCCCGCTGGCCCTTCCTGCCCGTCCGGCCCGTCCTGCCCATCCCGCCCGTCCTTCCCGCCTTGCCGCCCCCCAGCCCTCCGACCCAACTTCCCCCCATGACCTCGACCCTGCCCCCTCAGACGTCGATGGCCGGCGATCCGCTGGCCTCCGTTCCGCTCTTCGCCGGTCTCCAGACGGCCGAACGCCACGCCCTCGGCGCCCTCCTCCGCGAGCGCTCCTACACCAAGGGCAACATCATCGTCTTCGCCCACGACCCGGGCGACGCCCTCTTCGTCGTGGCCGCGGGCCAGGTGAAGGTGGTGCTGATCGCCGAGGACGGGCGTGAGGTGATCCTCTCGGTGCTCGGTCCCGGCCGCGTGTTCGGTGAGCTGGCCCTGGTGGACGACCAGCCCCGCTCCGCACACGTCATCGCGCTCGAGGACGCGCGCCTCCTGGTCCTCCACCGGCGGGACTTCCAGACCCGGCTCCGCGAGTCGCCCGAGCTGGCGCTCGCCCTGCTCCGGGAACTGTCCCAGCGCATCCGCCGCGCCGACGACACCATCCGCAACCTCATCACCCTCGACGTGAACGGCCGCGTGGCCGACCTGCTCCTCCGCCTCGCGGACGAGGAGGACGGCGAGCACATCACCCGCCGGCTCACCCACCAGACCATCGCCCAGATGGTCGGCACCAGCCGCGAGACGGTCTCGCGCACCATGCGCCACCTGGTCGACACCGGTGTGCTCACCGTCACCCGGAAGGAGATCGTCATCCGCGACCGTGGCGCCCTGAACTCCGCCGCGCGGCGTGGGTGAGACGGCTCACCTTCAACTGCGGCGCGGCGCACTCCGCCGCGCGGCGTGGGTGAGGTGGCTCACGGCGGCGCTGACCCGGCCGTCGCATACACCAGTAGCAAGTTTGACGGATTCTCAGTCCGGGGGAGCCTCCGATGGAGATCACCTTCCGGGGCGTTCGCGGCTCGATGCCCGTGCCTGGGCCCGAGACGCTTCGCTACGGCGGCAACACGCCCTGCGTGGAGCTGCGGACCAACGGAAGGGCACTCTTCCTCGACGCCGGCACCGGGCTCGTGGCTCCGGTCAACGGCGCCCCGACGGGCGATTCCGCCACCATCCTGCTGACCCACACGCACTGGGACCACATTCAGGGCCTGCCGTTCTTTGCACTGCTCTACCGTGCCCACGCGACGGTGCGCGTGCTGGGACCGGCGCAGGGCCAGGTGTCGCTGAAACAGGCAGTGGAGCGGCTGCTCTCCCCGGAACACTTCCCGGTGGCGCCGGACGCCCTGGCGGGACGGTTGACCGTCTCCGAGGTCGGCGAGGGCACCTTTGAGACAGAGGGGTTTCGGATCGAGGCGTTCAGGTTGCGACACGGTGCCGTCACTTTTGGCTACAGGATCTGGGAGACGACTGGAGGCGCGTCGTTCAGCTTCTTGACTGACAATGAGTTGGGCGACAGTGACGACACTGACCTGTCATCCTGGCGGGACCGGCTGGTGCAGTTCCTGCGGGGTAGCGACGTGCTGGTGCACGATACGATGTTGCGGGAGGAGAGTTGGCCGGTGCGCCGCGGATGGGGACATTCCACCGCCCACCAGGCCATAGAAATCGCGGCACGCGCCGAGTGCGGGAAGTTGGTGCTGTTTCACCACGACCCCGCCCACGACGACGAGGAGATGGATCGCTTCGTCGATCGCGCCGAGGAGTGCGCCGCGCGGCATGCGCCGGGTCTCGACCTGGACGCCGCCCGCGAAGGCATGACGCTGACCCTCGCTTGAGGAGCTTGTGATGCGGACCCGTTGGATGGCCCCGAAGCACACCGGGATGGCGCTCGCCGCCGCCCTCGCGCTGAGCGCCACCCTTCTGCTGGACTCGAACCCGGTGGTGGCCCAGTCGGCGCCGGCGGTGGCGGTGCTGCCCTTCCAGAGTGGCGGCGCGTATGCCCGTGGCGGTGCCGATACCCGGTCGATGGAGCGGGACCTGGCCCAGTCGCTCTCCCGTGAGCTGGGCAGCCGCCAGGCGCGGCCCGTCCCGGCATCCGATGTGAATCGCGCCCTCGAGGGCGTCTCCCTCGGCGCGGAGGGCCGCATCGACGCCGCGAGCGCCGCCAAGGTGGGCCAGGCCGTGGGCGCCTCCCACGTCGTCGCCGGCTCGTTCATGGATCACTATGGGAAGGTGCGCCTCGACGCGCGAGTCATCGACGTCCGCACCGGCCGGGTGGTGAAGACCGCCTCCGCCGGCCCGGGCGAGCGCGCCAACCTCGCCGCGCTGGTGAGCCAGCTCGCCGACCAGGTGGCGGCCAGCCTACGATAGCC
>JBOHSQ010000219.1:0-5868 GCA_050733295.1 Gemmatimonadales bacterium | reverse complement strand
CCCTGGCCCCGCGCGCACGGAGCCAGGTGATGGTCGGCAGCGCGGCCCGGATCCTGGTGTCGTCGCCGACGCGGCCCCCGGTCAGCGGAACGTTGAAATCGACGCGGAGCAGAGCCCGCTTCCCCTCGACCCAGCCGGAATCCAGCTCGGCGAGGGTCCGCTTCACAGCGACTGCCCTATGTGCCGGAGGAGGTCCACGCAGCGCGCCGAGTACCCCATCTCGTTGTCATACCAGCTCGAGACGTGGACCAGCGTGCCGTCGATGACGTTGGTGGAGAGCAGGTCGATGGTGCTGGACGAGAGATTACCCACGTAGTCGATCGACACCAGGGGCTCGGCGCTGGTCGCAACCACGCCCTTGAGCGAGCCCCGCTCCGCGGCCTCGAACGCGGCGTTCACCTCGTCGATGGTGGTCGCCTGCTCCACCACGCAGGTCAGGTCGACGAGGGAGACGTCGGCGGTCGGGACCCGGAGGGCCACACCGTCGATCTTTCCCTTGACCTCGGGGATGACCAGCGCCGTGGCCTTGGCGGCCCCGGTGGTGGTGGGGATGATCGAGAGCGCCGCCGCGCGGGCACGGCGGAGGTCCTTGTGGGGCAGGTCGAGAATCTGCTGGTCGGTGGTGTATGCGTGCACCGTCGTCATGAACCCGCGCACGAACCCGAAGCGCTCCCGGATGACGTGCACCACGGGCACGAGGCAGTTCGTGGTGCAGGACGCATTCGAGATGATGTGATGCGAGGCGGGATCGTACTTCTGGTGATTCACGCCGTAAACGATGGTGATGTCCTCCTTCCTTGCCGGCGCCGAGATCACGACCTTCCTGGCGCCGGCCGAGAGGTGCTTGGCGGCCTGCTCCCGGTCGGTGAACCGGCCGGTGGACTCGAGCACCAGGTCCACCTGCAGGTCCTTCCAGGGAAGGTTGGCCGGCTCCCGCTCGGACAGGACCCGCATCAGGTCCCCGTTCACCACGATCCCGTCCTTCGCAGCCTCGACCGTGCCCTCGAACCGGCCGTGGACCGAGTCGTACTTGAGCAGGTGCGCCAGGGTGGTGTTGTCGGTGATGTCGTTGACGGCCACGAAGTCGAGGTCGGCACCGGTCTTCTTCGCGGCACGGACCACGTTCCTGCCGATGCGGCCAAACCCGTTGATGGCGACGCGGATGGGCATGTATCGAGATCGTGAGAAGTGAGAAGTGAGAGGGAGCGACTCGCTCACCTCACGTGCGGGGCAGCGGCCCCGTGCCGCGGGCGAAGGTCACGGCATCCACCCGGGCCGCACCGGCCGCGTGGAGCGCCGCGGCGGCCGCCTGCAGGGTGGCCCCGGTGGTGAACACATCGTCGACCAGGACCACGCGAGCACCGACTGCGCCCCGGTGGCCGCGAAACGCGCCGTGGACGTTCGCCCGTCTGGCCTCCGGAGTCAACCTGGTCTGGGTGGCAGTTTCACGGGTGCGCTCCAGCAATCCGGGGCACATGCGGAGCCGGGCCACGCGCCCCAGCGCCGAAGCGAGCCGCTCGGCCTGATTGAAGCCGCGCTCCCGCTCACGCCGCCGCCCGAGCGGCATGGGGGCGAGTACCACGCCGGGGGCGAGCGTCTCCAGGTCGCGCATGGCCGCAGCCATCACCTCGGCGACCCGCCACCAGCCCTCGTACTTGAGCAGGTGCACCGCCTCGCGGGCGGACCCGGCGAGCCAGACGGCCGAGCGGACCGAGTCCAGGCCCGGCGGCCACCCCACACAGAGATGACACCCGCCCTCCTCCGTGACCGGGTCGCGATCCCAGGGCGCGTCGAGGGTCTCGCCACATCGGCGGCACCACGGCGGGGCGACCGGACTCCAGGACCTCCGGCAGGCGGCGCAGACGAGCGCATCCTGCTCCCGGGCGGGCACGGCCCTCAGGCAGAGCAGGCACTCGCCCGGCAGCCACCAGCGCTCGAGGGCGGCAACGCCCCGGTCGGCCAGGTCAACCCAGCGCACCAGCGATCGCCGCACGCATCACCTCGACCGGGGCATGGCGTCCGGGAAACCATCGCTCGAACGCGGCGGCACCCTGGGCCAGCAGCATTTCCCTGCCATCGGCGGCGATGAGGCGCTCCGCGCGGAGGGCCCGGATCCAGGGCGTCCCTCCCGGCGCGTACACCAGGTCGAGAGCGTGCGTGGCGCGGGGGCCGCGATTGCCGGGAGTCTTGGCAAACGGGAGGGCGTCCGTCGGGTGGAGTCCGAGCGGCGTGGCGTTGATCAGCACGGTGGCCTCCGCGGTATCCGCCCCGGTCACCCCCGATGCCTCGGCCCACGCGCTGAAGTCGCGGGCCCGGCTCGCGTCACGGGAGTGCACGGCGAGGCGGGCCCCGCACCTCCGTGCCGCCTGCACCACGGCCCGCGCGGCCCCGCCCGTTCCGGCCACGAGCCAGGCATCGGCCGGCGCGCCGATCCTGGCAAGCGCCGCGAGAATCCCGGCCACATCGGTGTTGTCACCGGCGAGCTGGCCGTCCTCGAACCAGAAGGTGTTGGCGACCGCCGCTTCACGCGCGACGCTCGTGGGCCGGTCGAGGGCGGCGAATGCGTGGGCCTTGTGGGGCACGGTCACGTTCCCGCCCCCACCACCGCGGGCGAGCGCCCGCATGACGGCCCCGACCTCGTCCGCCTGGCACTCGAGCGCCACGTAGACCGCGTCCAGCCCAAGAGCCCGGAACGCATGGTTGTGCATGGCCGGCGACAGCGAATGCGCAACGGGCGACCCCAGGACCGCGAAGACGCGGGTGCTAGCGCTCGTGCGCACCGCGGCCCTCGGCCAGCCGCTCGGCGACCGCCGCAAGCAGGCTTGCAAGGTCGCGGTAGGCCTCCCGGTACTGCTCCAACTCGCCGCCGAACGGGTCACGCACCTCCGCCGACGGCCCGTCCCGCCCGGCGAACTCGCCGAGAAGCTGAGTCCGGCCGGCGCCGCCCAGCGCCTCCGCCCGCGCGACATGGCTTCGCCCCATCGTGAGGATCAGGTCGGCCTCCTCCACGAGCTCGCGGGTCAGCAGCCTGGCCCGATGGTTCGACAAGTCGAGTCCGTGCTCCAATCCCACGAGGTAGGAGCCTTCGGAGGCAGGCACCCCATCCCAGGCACCGGTGCCCGCCGAGGAGACCGTCACTCCTGCCACACCACGTGCCTCGAGCTCGCGGCGCAGGATCGCCTCGGCCAGGGGGGAGCGGCAGGTATTCCCGGTGCAGACGAGGAGGAGCTTCATCGAGTCGAAGGTCGGGGGTCGGGGGTCACGGGTGTTCGCCGTCAGGGGGAGAAGGAGCCGACCCGGGCGCGGAGCTCGCCCCGGGGAATGGCTCCCTCGCGCACGAGCACGGGCATCGGGCCGGTGCAGTCCACGATGGTTGAAGGCGGCACATTGCCGAGGGGACCACCGTCCAGCACCAGAAGATCGCCGGCGGCGATCTCCCGGGGAAAGAGCGACTCGATGGCTTCCGGGCCGGGCGCAGGCGGCTCGCCGGGACTGTTGGCCGAAGTGGAGGTGAGCGGGAAACCCAGACCCCCAACCAGTCGTGCCATCAGTGCATGCGAGGTGTGGCGCACCGCGATGCCGCCTTCGGGCCCACGGAGCCGCTCCGGCAAGCGCCCCGCGCCGCCCGGCAGGACGAGGGTCAGCGGACCGGGCCAGAACTCGCGCGCGAGTGCCTCGGCCCCCGGCGGCAGGACAAGCCCCCACGCCTCCGCCATGTCGCGACTCGATACCAGCAACAGGAATGGCTTCCGAGCGGGACGGCCCTTGAGCGTCGAGAGCGCTGCGAGGGGACCCTCGGTGGGCGCGGAGCCCAGGCCGTAGACGGTCTCGGTGGGATACGCCAGCAGCCCACCCTGCATCAGGTGCGCCCGGACCTGGGACAGCACCGCGTCGCAATCCGCAGCGGAGCGGAACCGAAGCAGGGCCACGGCCTCAGGTTCCCGGCGCGGACGGATCGCGCGCGGCCAGCAGTTCCGCCAGCTCAAAATCAAAGGCGGTGGTGACCTTCATATTGGCAGTGTCGTCGGGCACGATCACGACTTCCTCGCCCAGCCACTCGACCATCTGGGCATCGTCGGTGGCGCTCCGCCCTGCCGCAGCGGCGGCGGCGAGTGCGCGCTCGAGGAGGGGCCGCGGAAAGCCCTGGGGCGTCTGCGCGCGCCAGAGGGCCTGCCGGGGGACCGTGCGGAGCACGGGGACCGGTCGGGCGGGATCGGGCGCGGGTGCCGCTTCCTTGACCGTGTCAATCACCGGCACCGCGGCCAGCGCGGCACGGCCGGTCCGGGCCACGTCCACCACGGCGTCGATGACGGCGCGCGAGACGAAGGGGCGGGCGGCATCGTGCACGAGGACGATGCTGCACTCCGCCGGAAGGGCGTTCACCCCGGCGGCGACGGAGTCCTGCCGTTCGGCTCCCCCGGGGACCAGTCTGATCGCGCCTCCGCGCAAGCTGGCGAGCCACTCCGGCGGCCGCTCGGCCGTCGCCGGCGGGACCACGAGTGCCACATGGCTCACCGCGGGATGGGCCGCGAACGGACGGAGGGCGCGAAGCGCGAGCGGCACTCCGGCTACCTCGCGAAACTGCTTGGGTGTCCCGGCACCGGCGCGAAGTCCCTGCCCCGCCGCCACCAGCACCACCCCCACGTCACGCGGCGAGGGCACGGGCCAGTTCGTCGACGTGGCGGAGCCCGACCACCTCGAGCCCTGCGAGCGCGCCCCCTGGACGTTCCGCCACGAAGGCCCGGCGGAACCCGAGGCGCTCGGCCTCCTGTGCGCGGCGCTCGAGTCCCGACACCGGGCGCACCTCGCCGCCCAGGCCGATCTCGCCCAGGAACAGCGCATCGGCGGGCACGGGCCGGTTGTGCAGCGATGAGAGCAGTGCGGCCGCGACGGCGAGGTCGGCGCCGGGCTCCGCGAGCCGCATGCCCGCAGTGGCCTGCACGAACACGTCGAAGGACCCGAATGCGGTACCGGCACGCCGCTCGAGGACCGCGAGCAGCACGGCGAGCCGCCGAGGGTCGAGGCCGGTGGCAACCCGCTGAGGAGTCCCGTATCCGGTCGGGGCGGCGAGCGCCTGGACTTCCACGAGGACGGGCCTCGTGCCCTCCATCAGCGCCGTGACCGCGCTCCCCGCCGTGTCGGATGCCCGCCCGGTCAGGAACACGGCGGAAGGGTTGGGCACCGGAACCAGGCCGCGATCGGTCATCGAGAACACACCGAGCTCATCGACCGAGCCGAAGCGGTTCTTGGTGGCGCGCAGCAGCCGATAGTCGAGCGTCGATTCGCCCTCGAAGTAGAGCACCGTGTCGACGATGTGCTCGAGAGTCTTCGGTCCGGCGATCCCGCCGCCCTTGGTGACGTGCCCCACGGCGAACACCGTGGTGTCGGTCTCCTTCGCGAAGCGCATCAGGGCTGCCGCGCTCTCTCGAACCTGCCCCACGCTGCCCGGGGCGCCCTCGAGCAGCCCGGTCCAGGCCGTCTGGATCGAGTCGAGCACGAGCACCTCTGCGCGGGCCGCCGCCGAGGCCTCGAGCACCGACTCCAGCCGGGTCTCGGCCAGCACCTGCACCGGGCCCGCATCCTCGACCAGGCGCTCGGCGCGGAGCCGGATCTGCTCCGGACTCTCCTCGCCGCTGGCGTAGAGCACCGGGTGCCCGGCGCGCTCGAGACGCGCGGCCGCCTGAAGGAGCAAAGTGGACTTTCCGATGCCCGGCTCGCCGCCGATCAGGATCATCGAGCCCGGGACCAGCCCGCCACCGAGGACGAAGTCGAACTCGGGGAGCCCGGTGGGCCAGCGGACCAGGCGGGACTCCGGGATGTCGCGCAGGCGGGCAGGCAGGCGGGCGGGTGCGCGGGCAGCGCCCCCAC
>JBOHSQ010000218.1:0-4206 GCA_050733295.1 Gemmatimonadales bacterium | reverse complement strand
GCATGACGGAATGGTTCGAGGAGTGGTTTTCCGAGACCTACCTCCACCTCTACCCGCACCGTGACGACGCGGAGGCGGAGCAGCTGGTGGGACTCCTCGCACACACGCTCCCGTGGCGGCCGGGGCTCCTGGCCCTCGACGTCGGCTGTGGCGCCGGCCGGCACATGGTGGCGCTGGAGAGGGCCGGGGCTCGGGCCATTGGCCTGGACCTGTCGGCCGGCCTGCTGCGGCAGGCGCGGCTCGCCAGCCGCGCCCCGCTCGTGCGGGCGGACATGCGCGAACTCCCGGTCCGTCCGGCCTCCATGGACATCACACTCAACCTCTTCACCTCGTTCGGGTATTTCGACGATGACGCCGAGCACCGGCGGGCGATGGCCGAGATGGTCGCCACGGTACGGCCGGGCGGATGGTTCGTCCTCGACTACCTGAACGCGGATCGGGTGCGCGAGACGCTGGTTCCCGAGGAGGACGCGACGCTGGCGGGCGCCCGGGTACACATTCGTCGGCGGCTCGAGGGGGAGGGCCACCGCGTGGTGAAGGAGATCGGGCTGGCGGACGGGAGGCGCTTCCTGGAGCGGGTCCGGCTCTTCGAGCCGCCGGCGCTCGAGGACATGATCTCCGCTGCCGGTGGGGTGGTCCGGATGCGCTTTGGTGACTACAAAGGCGGCCCGCTCGGTCACGCGCGGCCGCGCACGCTGCTGATCGCGGAGCGCGAATGAGCTTTCGCCTGGTGGAGACTCCGCTGGGAAGCCTGCCGCACCTGCCCGCACCGGCCCGGGGCGGGGGAGCTGCATCGCTCCCGCTCGGGGCCTTCCTGCCTTCCGCCTCCTCGGCGGATATCCTGGAGCGGTTGCAACAGCCGGGGGCGCTTGCAGTAACCACGGGCCAGCAGCCCGGCCTCTTCGGCGGTCCACTCTACAGTGTCCACAAGGCGCTCTCCGCCGCGGCGCTCGCGGCGGAGCTCGAGGCGGCGTGGGACCGGCCCGTCGTTCCAATCTTCTGGCTGGCTGGCGACGACCATGACTTCGCCGAGGCGGCAGCCGCGGCCTGGCTCGACGAAACCGGATCGCTGGTCCGGCACGCCCTCCGTGCGCGGCTGGCCGGCGCCCCCTCGACACCCATGTGGCGTGAGTTGCTGGGACCGGACGTGCTCGTTGCCATGGACCTCCTGCAGCGAACGCTCCGGGATGGGCCTGCGCGAGACGCGGTGCTCGAGTGGTGCGCGCGACACTGGCGCCCCGAGGCTACCGTGGCCGGTGGATTCGGGGCGGCCATGGCCGAGTTGCTCGCGCCGTTCGGGATCGCCTGCTTCGACAGTACCCATCGCGTGGCCAAGCAGGCGATGGCACCGCTGCTGCTGCAGGCCGCAGAGCGAGCAACGGAGCTCGACAGCGCCCTGGTAGAGCGGGAGGCCTCGCTCCGGGAGGCTGGAGGCCATCCGGGGGTCGTCGTGGGCGACGGCGCTTCCCTGGTGATGCTGGACGGCCCGGCCGGCCGCGACCGGCTGATTCCCGAACGGGACGGGTGGACGCTGCGGCGCAGCGGGACCCATGTCACCAGGGAGGCGCTGGCGAAGGCTGCAGCCGGTACACCCGAGCTCCTTTCGCCCAACGTCCTGCTCCGCCCGGTCGTCGAGCGCGCGCTGCTGCCCACGGTGGCCTACGTGGCCGGGCCGGGCGAGCTCAGGTACCTCCCCCTCGCCATGCCGCTGTACGACGCGCTCGGCGTGCCCCGCCAGGTCCCCGTCCCGCGCTGGTCCGGCATCATCGTCGAGGCACAGGTGGATCGTGTGCTGCAGAAGTTCGGGGCATCGCTCGAGGAGCTGCTCGCCGATGGCGCGGCGCTCGAGCGCCGCGTGATCCGGGAGGACCTGCCACCCCAAGCACGGGCCGCGCTCGAGTCTCTCCGGATCCAGGGCACCCGCAACTTCGCCACACTGCGCTCCGCCGCGCAGGATGTCGACCCGACCCTGGTCCGCGCCATCGAGGGACTCGAACGGCGGGCCAACTGGGCGGCCGAGCGGGCCGAGCGCAAGCTGACAGGCCACCTGCTCAGGCGCCGGGCGGTGGAAATGTCGCAGGTCGGGAGGGCCCGCACGGCCGTGCTGCCCGGCGGGGTCGGGCAGGAGCGGATCCTGGGCCTGCCGTCGTTCCAGGCACGCCACGGAAGCGCACTCCTGCCCGCCGTGCGCGAGGCCGCTGGACGCTGGTATGCCGGCCAGCTTGAAGCCGCTCCGGCGCGCTCCTAGACTCCATTCGTGAACTTCCTCGCCGTCTTCCTGCTGCTGTTGCTTCTCGTGCCGGTGATCGGGCTGATCATCGACTCGCCGATCGGCCGCGCCATCGGCCGGCGGATCGAGGCCGCCGGCGCCACGCCGCCGGACCTGGCGGAACTGCAGAAGAAGGTGGACCTGCTGGAGAGCGAGGTGGAGGACCTCCAGCGCACGGTCGAGTCACTCCGCGACGAGCAGGCGTTCATCCAGCGCCTGGTGGAGGATCCCCCGACGCGCCCACCTCTCCCGCCGTCGCCGCACCCCTGACGTCGCCCCCTGCGCGCCGACCCGCCGCGATGGTGGCGGCCGGCATCCTCTTCACCCGGATCCTCGGCTTCGTGCGCGAGCGGGTCTTCGCGCACTACCTCGGCAACGGCCCCGCAGCCGATGCCTTCCGCGCGGCCCTCAAGATTCCCAACGTGTTGCGCAACCTGCTGGGCGAGGGCACGCTATCGGCGTCCTTCATTCCGGTCTACACCCGGCTGCTCGAGCGGGGCGACGACCAGGGCGCGCGGGCCCTCGCGGGGGCGGTGCTTGGCCTCCTCACCGCGCTCTCGGCGGCGGCGGCGCTGGTCGGCATCGCGCTGGCGCCGATCATCACCGACGTGGTGGCGATCGGGTTCGAGGGCCCTACGCGCGAACTCACGATCGACCTGGTCCGCATCCTGTTCCCGATGACCGGACTCATGGTCGTATCGGGCTGGTGCCTGGGCATCCTGAACTCGCACCGGCGGTTCTTCCTGCCCTACGCGGCGCCGGCCATCTGGAACGTGGCCGGCATCGTCGCGCTCTGGCTCGCGGCATTCTGGGACCGGCGCCCCGCGTCCCTCGCCACGGCCCTGGCCTGGGGGACGCTCGCCGGCAGCCTGCTCCAGGTCCTGGTCCAGTTGCCGGCGTGCGCGCGGCTGGTTCGAGGCCTGCCATTCAACGTCAGCGCCCGGGTTGCCGGGGTGCCGGAAGTGTGGCGGGCGTGGCTCCCGGTCGTGCTCGGCGCCGGCGTGGCTCAAGTGGCCTCGGTGATCGACACCCAGCTTGGCTCGCTCGCGCCGGGAGGGGTGGCGGCCCTCGGCTACGCCCAACTGCTGCAGTCGCTGCCGATCAGCCTGTTCGGCGTCGCGGTTGCGGCATCGGCGCTTCCGGAACTGTCGCGCGAGGCCGAGCGTTCCGATGGTCTCCGGCTGCTGCGTGACCGGCTGGGGGCAGGGCTGGCCCGCATCGCGTTCTACGTCGCGCCCATCGCGGTCGGCTACGTGCTCCTCGGTGCGCCGCTCGTCGCGCTGCTGTTCGAGACCGGGCGGTTTGGCGCCGAGGACACCGCCGTGGTGGCCGCGATCCTCGCGGCCTACGGCGTCGGGCTGCTCGCCCAGGCCACGGCCAAGCTGCTCGCCTCGGGGTATTACGGCCTGCGGGACACGCGAACGCCCGTCCGCATCGCGATCGCGTCGCTGGCACTCGGCACGGCACTGGGATGGGCCTTCCTCACGCGCACCCCCTTCGGTGTCGCAGGCATCGCGTTCGGCTCGGCGCTGGGCGCCTGGGCCTACGCGCTGGCCATGCTGGGCGGCCTCGACCGCCGCCTTGGGGTGCCGGTGCTGGACAGCGGAGAGCGGACGGTGCTCTGGCGGGTCGGCATCGCGACGACGGCCGCCGCGCTGGCCGGGATCGCGGCGCTGCGCCTCACCGACGGCGCCTCGGCCGTCGTCCGCGCCGTGGGGGCGTGGGGGGCGTTGGGCGTGGTCTACCTCGGGGTCGCCAGTGCGCTCGGCGTGGCGGAAGCCCGCCGGGTGGTCGCGACCTTTCGGAGCAGGATGGGATGACGACCGGCAGTGAGCGGCTGCTGCGCAAGCTCGAGACCCTTCCCGATGGTCCCGGCGTCTACGTGTGGACGGACTCGCGGGGCGAGGTGCTGTATGTCGGGAAGGCGAGGCGCCTCA
>JBOHSQ010000217.1:0-10512 GCA_050733295.1 Gemmatimonadales bacterium | reverse complement strand
GCCACGGCGCCCGCGGACGCCGGCTCACCAGCGCGAGGAACGCCGCCACCGCCGCCAGGCCCGCGGCCCCGAGCGCCCACCCGGGCCGCGGCTCCGCCAGCCACTCTCGCGCGGCCACCAGGAACAGCGCCGTGCCCAGCGGCCACCACCGCGCGAGTGGACTCAGACCATACCTCCGGGAAGTGGGATTGTCCTGGTCAAAGGTCGAGGGTAGAAGGTCGAAGGTCAAAAATCCCGTTCACCGAGGGCTCGATCCCCGCCCACCCGCCGGAAGGCGGCCAACCCCCCGTTCACCGCTAGATTCCCAGTCATGCCGCCCTGGCGCCTCAAGGACCTCACCCCGGTCGAGATCACCCGGCAGCTCCAGCACCGCGCCGCGATGCTGGTCCCTGTCGGCAGCACCGCGCCCCACGGGCCTTCCCTCCCGCTCGGCTGCGACACTCTCATCGTCGAACGCCTGGCCGACGACCTCTCCGAGCGCTTCGGCATCCTGCGCGCGCCGGCCGTGGACTACGGGGTCACCCCGCCACGCGGGGCGCCGGCATTTTGCGGAGCCGCCCTGCGCCGGAAGACCCTGCACCGCGTGATGAACGAGCTGATCCAGTCCTGGGAGCTGGCCGGCGTGCGCGAATTCTTCGTGCTCACCGCCGAAGCCAACGACGCGCACCAGGAGGCGCTCACCTCGATCGTGGTCCAACATGCCCGCCTCGTGGCGGTGGATGTGTTCGCGATGAGCTTCGGCGACCTGCTCAACGGGGGCGTCGCCTCCGAGCACGCCGACGAGCTGGACGCCTCCCTGCTCCTGCATCTCGCGCCGAAGCTCGTCCGGCGCGAGGCCGGCGGTGTTCCACCCCACGCGAGTGCCGAGCGGGGTGAGCGGATCTACGCCCACATCCTCGAGCAGGTGGCCAACTACTGCATCGCCCAGGAGGAGTCGTGCCGCGCGCCCTCTACCTGAGCCTGTCCCTGCTCCTTCCCGCGCCGCTCGCCGCGCAGCGCGTCGAGGACACCTCCTGGCACATCCATCAGGGACGGAACGAGCTGGGCCGGGAGACCTTCTCCGTGCTCCAGGGCCGTGGCCGCGGGTTGCCGGGCACCACTCTGGCCACTACGGCGGACTACCCCGCCCGCGCGCCTGACCGGTCGATCACCGTGCTCCTGAGCCGGACGCCGGAGGGGAGCGTCACCGCTTTCCAGATCGAGAGCGTGAGTCGGCGCGATACCACCCGCGTGCTCGGCGAGGTGGCGGGGAGCCGCCTGACCCTCCGCACCGTGCACGGATCGACCGAGTCCGCTCGCCAGGTTCCCGCCGGTGGCGACCTGGTCGTCCTGGCCGACAGCGTCCACGCCCTGTTCGCCCAGGTCGGTCCCCTCGCCACGCCGGAAGGGCGCACCTTGCGTGGCCTCTACCCGCTCACCGGCCGGCGGGTCTTGCTCACCGCCAAGGCGGCCACCCCCGCGGAGGGGTCGAACCAGCGGGTGGTCGAGGTGTCGGGCGACGTCCGCGCCACCGTCACCTTTGACGCCATGGGCCGGCTGCTGAAGGTCGCCCTGCCGGAGTCCCGGATTACCGCCGAACCCGGCGAATCGTGAGGCGCCGGGCCCGGGCCTGGCGCTTGTCGCAACCTGAAACCTTCCTGGCCCTCCCGGCGTAGGAGGGCCCGACCCGGCACTTCCACTCAGAGGATATCGATGCGCCGTTGGCTTCCCGCGCTCCTGCTGCTCGCCCACACCGGGGCACCCCTCGTCGCCCAGGTGCCGGACTCGGCCGCAGCCGCGCGCCCCGCGCCGACGTCCGTGCTGACCCTGCAGGAAGCGATCACCCAGGGTCGCGGCAACAATCCCGTCTATCGCGCGGTCCTCAATGACGAGGACCCGGCCAGGTGGGCCGTGCGGAATGCCTACGGCCAGTTCCTGCCCACCGCCGACGTCTCTGCCGGGATGAGCTACACCGGCGAGGGCTCGTCGACGTTCGGCGGCAGCGCCTTCAGCCAGTCCTCCCCCTCCGTCGGCTCCAGCTATGCGCTGGGCCTCGGATGGCGGCTCTCGGGGGCGACCATCGCCGGGCCCGGCCGGGAGAAGGCCAACCAGCGCGCCACCGAGGCGGACATCGACGACGCCGACAACACCTTGCTGGCCAGCATCACCGAGCAGTACCTCGATGCGCTCGCGGCGATGGCGCTGACCGATGCCTCGCGAGTCCAGACCCAGCGCAACCAGGTCTTCCTCGACCTCGCCCAGGCCCGTTTCCAGGTGGGCCAGGCGACCCTGATCGATGTGCGCCAGGCCGAGGTGCAGCGCGGCAACTCGCAGATCGCGCTGCTCCGTGCCGAGCAGGCGGAAGTGGATGCCAAGCTCGAGCTCTTCCGCCGGATGGGCGTACCCGCGCCGGAGGACCCCGAGCGCGTCGGGCTGGTCAACGAGTTCGTGGTTGAGGAGCCGGTGTTCGTGCTCGACAGCCTCGTGGCGCTGGCCGAGCAGGACAACCCGCAGCTGCGCGCCCTCCGCGCGCGTGATGACGCGTCCAGGTGGAATCTCCGCGCGGCGCGCTCCGCATACCTGCCCACGCTGTCCGCACAGGCGGGCTGGTCCGGCTTCACCCAGGAATTCACCGACGAGGGCCTGCTGGTGAGCAGCGCGCTCGCCAGCGGCCAGGTGAACTCGTTCAACTGCCAGTTCCAGAACGACGTCATCACCCGGCTCACCTCGCCGATGCCCTATCCCAACGGCGGGATCATCTCGGACTGCAATGGGATTTTCGGCCTCGACCCCAGTGGCACGGCGCTCGACCCGGCATTCCAGTCCGCGATGCTCGACGCCAACGACCAGTTCCCCGGGGACTTCCAGAGCCAGCCGTTCCAGGCCCGGCTCGTCATTTCGCTGCCGCTCTTCACCGGGTTCGGCCGCCAGCTCGACGTGGCCCGTGCCTCCGCCGCCCGCAAGGACGCTGAGGAGGCGGTGCGGGAGCAGGCGCTCTTCCTCCGCGCCGGCATCCAGTCGCGGCTCCGCGCCTCCGAGACCGCGTACGAGGCCATCGGCGTGCAGTCCGCCAACCGCGAGGCTGCGCGGGATCAGCTCCGGCTGGCCCAGGACCGGTATCGGCTCGGCAGCGGCACCTCGCTCGAGCTGTCCGACGCGCAGAACGCGGTCCAGCAGGCGGAGTCCGATTACATCAACGCCGTGTATCTCTACCACCGTGCCCTGGTCGCCCTCGAGGCCGCCGTGGGCCGTCCCCTCCGCTGAGAGGCTAGGCAATGTCGCGACGTGCGAAGTGGAGTCTCATCATCGGCATCATCGTGGTCCTGGGCGGCGGCCTGTTCGCCCTGACGGCCGCGAAGCGCGGCGGTGGGGAGACCGAGGTCCGGCTCGAGCCGGTCGGCCAGCGTGACCTGGTCGCCACGGTCACCGCGAGCGGCACCATCGAGCCCAAGACCAAGGTGGACGTGAGCGCCGACATTACCGGCCGCATCGTGCGGATCGCCGTACGCGAGGGCGACGTCGTCCAGAAGGGGCAGTTCCTGATCCAGATCGACCCGGCACAGTACGAGGCCAACGTGAAGCGCACCGAGGCGCTGGTGGCATCGTCGCAGGCCGCGCACGTCCAGGCCCAGGCCTCCATGGACCAGGCCCGGCGGAACTACGAGCGCGTGGCCGAGCTGGCCAAGGCTGGCACCAACCTGGTCTCGCCTGCGTCAGTGGAGGAGAGCCAGACCGCGTTCGAGGTTGCCCAGGCCAATGTCAATTCCAGCCGCGCCCAGGTCGAGCAGGCCCGCGCCGGCCTCCAGGAGGCCCGCGACGCCCTGTCCAAGACCCGGCTCATCGCGCCGATGAGCGGCCGCGTCACCCGGCTGGCCGTCGAGGAGGGCGAGGTGGCGGTGCCCGGCACCTTCAGCCGCGAGACTGCCCTGCTGCTCACCATCTCCGACATGTCGGTGGTGCTGGCCAAGGTGCAGGTGGATGAGACCGACGTCGTGCGGCTGGCGCTGGGCGATTCGGTGCGCATCACGATCGACGCGTTCCCCGATAGCACCTTCACCGGGCAGGTCTCGCTCATCGCCAACAGCGCGACGCTCACCGCCACCCAGACCGCCGCCGGCTCGTCCGACCAGGCGGTGGACTTCGACGTCGAGATCACGCTGGATGCGCCGCCGGAGACGATCCGCCCCGGGCTGTCCTCGACCGCGCGGATCATCACCGACACCCGGAAGGACGCACTGAGCGTTCCGATCATCGCCCTCACGGTGCGGAACCATGAGACGGTGCCCAATGAATCGGTGAAGCGCGACGAGGCGCCGGCGCCGGCGGCCCCTGCCGCGCAGGGAAAGCCCGGTGACACCAGTGGGACGGGGCGCTTCGGCACCAGGGGGAAGGAGACCGAGGGCGTGTTCATCGTGCGCGCCGGCATCGCCCGGTTCATCCCCGTCAAGGTCGGCATTGCGGGCGAGGAGCACTTCGAGGTGCTGGGCGGCCTGGCCGCGGGCGACACCGTGGTGGCCGGCCCCTACCAGGTGATCCGCGACCTCAAGGACTCGACCAGGGTGAAGCAGGCCCAGGAGCAGCAGGGCGAGGACCAGGGCCAGCAGGCGGCGCGATGAGCAACCCCGTCATCGACATCCGTGACCTCCGCCGCGACTACGCCCTCGAGGGCGAGCTGGTCCAGGCACTGCGGGGGGTGTCGCTCGTCATCCGGCGCAACGAGTTCGTGGCCATCATGGGCCCCTCGGGGTCGGGCAAGTCGACCCTGATGAACCTTGTGGGATGTCTCGACACGCCCACTGCTGGTGAGTACTGGCTCAGCGGGCAGGAGGTCTCCCGGCTCTCCGACCAGGCGCTGGCCCGGGTGCGGAACCGGGAGATCGGCTTCGTGTTCCAGACCTTCAACCTGCTGCCCCGCGCCACCGCGCTGCACAACGTCGAGCTGCCCCTGATCTACGCCGGGCTCGGCGCCCGCGACCGTCGCCGCCAGGCCGAGGAGGCGCTCGTCCGCGTCGGCCTGGGTGACCGGATGCACCACAAGCCCAACGAGCTGTCCGGCGGCCAGCGCCAGCGCGTGGCCATCGCCCGGGCGCTGGTGAACCGGCCCAGCCTGCTGCTGGCCGACGAGCCCACCGGCAATCTGGACAGCGCCACCAGCGCCGAGATCATGCGGGTCTTCAACGGACTGCACGCCCAGGGCCAGACCAGCGTGATGGTCACCCACGAGGCGGACATCGCGGCCCACGCCGATCGCGTGGTCGTGCTGCGGGACGGGCGCATCGCCAGCGACGAATCCCGGCGGCAGGCGGCCTGATGCAGTGGATCGAGGCGGTGCGGCTGGCCCTCCGGACCATCCGGACGCAGAAGCTCAAGAGCTTCTTCTCCCTGATCGGGGTGCTGATCGGGACGACATTCCTCGTGGCGGTGGTCTCCATCGTCGAGGGGATGAACGTCTACATGGAGGACCGCTTCGCCAACACGCTGGTCGGGCTCAATACCTTCGAGCTGCGCCAGCGGCCCAGCATCACCTTCGATGAGTCCGAGGACGTCTGGCGCTCCTGGATGCGGCGGCCGCGAATCTCCTACGAGGACGCCGACTACGTCCGCGCGCGCCTCTCCAGCCCGGCCCTCTACGCCAAGTTCTGCGCCGACCGGATGGAGATCAGGTACGGGAGTCGCAGCGCCCGTGACATCGACCTGGTGGGCACCGAGGAGACCTACTTCCGCATCCGGAATTACGAGCTGTCCGATGGCCGGCCCTTCACCCAGCAGGAGGTCCGGGTGGGCCGGCCGGTCCTGGTCATCGGCAACCTGCTGGCGGAGCGGCTCTTCGAGGGCGAGGACCCGGTGGGCAAGGAGGTCACGATCCGCGGCATCCCCTACCGTGTCATCGGCGTGGTGAAGCCGCAGGGCAACCTCTTCGGGCTCTCCCTCGACAAGTTCGCGGTCATGCCCTACACCGCGCCGGCGCGGCGCCACATCTGCCCGATCAACATCCTCGACGCCTTCATCGTGAAGGCGGAGACCCCTACCGCCATGCTGGCCGCGATGGGCGAGACCGAGTCGGCCATGCGCGGCCGGCGGCAGCTCAAGCCGGGCGAGGAGAACAGCTTCTTCCTCCAGACCTCCGAAGCCGCGCTCTCCGGCTGGAAGCGGATCTCCCGCATCCTGATGCTGGCCCTGCCGGGGCTGGTGGCCATCTCGCTCGTGGTGGGCGGCATCGTGATCATGAACATCATGCTGGTCGCGGTGGCGGAGCGCACCCGCGAGATCGGCATCCGCAAGGCCCTCGGCGCCCGCCGGCGCGACGTGCTGTCGCAGTTCATCGTCGAGTCGGCCACCATTTCCACCGTGGGGGCCACCCTGGGCATCGGCACCGGGCTGGTGCTCGCCTTCGCGGTCCGTGCGCTCTCGCCGCTGCCGGCCGCGGTGGCGCCCTGGTCCATCATCGTCGCGGTGATGCTGGGCGTGATTGTAGGCATGGTGGCCGGCGTCTACCCGGCCTGGCGCGCCTCGCGCCTCGACCCGATCGTGGCCCTCCGGGCGGAGTGACCCGATGATCGCATCCCTGGCTCGCGTCGCCGAAGGCGTCAGCATCGCCCTGGACTCCCTCCGCGCCAACAAGGTCCGCGCCGCCCTTACCATCCTCGGGATCGCCATCGGCGTGATGGTCGTCGTCGGGATGGCCTCCGCCATCACCGGCATCAATCGCGCGCTGATGTCCGAGCTCGAGAGCATGGGGCCCAAGACGTTCTTCGTGTACCGCTTCTTCGAGGGCGGGATCCACATCTCCGACGGCTCGGATGAGCTGAGTCCCTGGCGCCGGCGCCCCTGGCTCACGGCCGAGGAGGCGCGCGTCATCCAGCAACTGCCCGCCATCCGCGACGTCGCCTGGCAGGAGTTCAGCGGCGGGACCGTCAACTACCGGGGCACCGACCTCGGCGGCGTGGGCGTCGCCGGCTTCTCCCCGGCCTGGGTCCAGGTCACCGGCGGCAAGCTGCTGGCCGGCCGGAGCTTCACCCAGCTCGAATTCGCCGGGAGTGCGTACGTCGCGGTCATCAACTTCGTGCTGGCAGAGCGGCTCTTCCCGGGGCTCGACCCGGTCGGCAAGACGGTGAAGGTCTTCGGCACCCCGTTCACCGTCATCGGGGTCTGGCAGCAGCCCGAGTCCTTCTTCGACGAGACCGGGGACCCCCGCGTCGCCATCCCCCACACCACCTTCACCAAGGTGGCCGACTACTGGAGGGGATGGATGCAGTTCATCGTGATCCCCAACGAGGCGGCCACGGTCGAGCAGGCCCAGGAGCAGGTGATCGCGGCGCTGCGCGCGAAGCGCGGGCTCAAGCCGCTGGAGGAGAACAATTTCGACGTGGTGAGCCAGGGCAAGCTGCTGGAGACCTTCAACAGCATGACCCAGGTCTTCTTCCTCGTGATGCTGGCGCTCTCCGGCGTGGGCCTGATGGTGGGCGGCGTGGGCGTCGTCGCCATCATGATGATCTCGGTCACCGAGCGCACCCGCGAGATCGGCGTCCGCAAGGCCCTCGGCGCCACCCGCGCCGAGATCATGTTCCAGTTCCTGGTCGAGGCCGCCACCCTCACCCTCGTGGGCGGCGCCGCCGGGCTCGTCCTCGGCAGCCTGATCACCCTGGCCGTGAACCGGCTCACCCCGATCCCGGCGGCGATCCCCGCCTGGTCCGTGGTGGCAGCACTCCTTGCGTCCATCGTCACCGGGGTGTTCTTCGGCCTCTATCCCGCCAACAAGGCCTCGAAGCTCGATCCGGTGGAGGCGCTCAGATACGAGTGAGACGTAGGACGTGGGACGTGGGCACGCCCGTCTCACGTCCCGCGTCTCACGCTTAGCTTCCCCGCATGCCCCTGCTGGAAGCGATCGCCCTCGCCGCCCGCGCCATCTGGGGCGCCAAGCTCCGCTCCTTCTTCACCCTCCTCGGCATCATCGTCTCGGTCGCGTTCCTGGTGATGGTCGTTGCCGTCATCCAGGGGATGAACGCGTACGTCCGGGAAACGCTCACCGGCGCGATCCTGGGCACCAATGCCTTCCAGGTCCGGCGGACCCCCATCGTGATCGGCCTGCTCGACGACGAGGAGATCAAGCGCATCGCCCGCCGGCCCCGCATCACCCGGGACGACGCCGACGTGGTGCGCGAGGCGCTCCCGGACGCCCAGGCCGTGGCCCTCCAATCCGGCTGGCCGACGCCCACGAGCGACGTGACCTGGCGCAACCGCACCGTGGGCGACGTGCTGGTCTTCGGCATCACGCCCCCCTACCAGGTGGTGCAGGACTACGTCTTCGACGCCGGTGATCCGATCTCCGAGCCCGACGTCCGCGAGCGGCGACTGGTGGTCGTGCTCGGCGCCGAGGTGAGCGAGAAGCTCTTCGGGGAGCCGGCGCGCGCCCTGGGCCGTACCATCCGCATCGCGGGTCGGCCGTTCACGGTGAAGGGCGTCATCCGCCGCAAGGGGCGTGTGCTGGGCCAGTCGTTCGACGCTTTCGCGCTGGTCCCGATCACCAGCTTCGAGGCCATCTATGGCCGCCGTCTAACGACCGTGGTCTCGGTCAAGATGGCGCAGGCCGACGACCTCGACGGGGCCATGGCCCGGGCCGAGGAAGCGATGCGCGTGGCCCATCGGCTCAGGCCCGGGGAGGAGAACGACTTCACCATCGACAAGGCCGACGCGCTGGTGAGCTTCTGGCGCTCGCTCACCAGGCTGCTCTTCACGGTCATTCCCGCGGTCGTGTGCATCGGCGTCGTGGTGGGCGGGATCGTCATCATGAACATCATGTTGATGACGGTGAACGAGCGCACTCGGGAGATCGGCCTCCGCAAGTCGCTGGGGGCGACCCGCGGCGACATCCGGCGCCAGTTCCTGGTCGAGGCGGTGATCCTCGCCTCCCTGGGCGGCATCCAGGGCGTGGCCCTCGGCTGGCTCGGTGCCCAGGCCGTGGCTGCCGTGAGCCCGCTCCCCGCGCGGGTCACGGCCTGGTCCGTGGCCCTGGCCCTCCTCCTCGGCGCCGGCACTGGCGTGCTCTTCGGCGTCTACCCCGCCTCCCGCGCCGCCCGCCTCGACCCCATCACCGCAATGCGGCAGGAGTAGGCCGGTGATCCGCAACGCCGACGAGGGTGTCCGCATCGCCCTCGACTCCCTCCGCTCCAACAAGCTCCGCGCCGGCCTCACCATCCTCGGCGTGGTGATCGGCGTCGCCACCGTCATGGCGATGGCGTCGATCGTCCAGGGAATCCGCTCCCAGATCTTCACCACCATCGAGATCGCCGGCCCGACCACGTTCTACGTCGTCCGCTTCTTGTCCACAGCGCCCCTCGACCCCGACAACCTCCCCCGCGAGGTGCGCATCCGCCCGGTGCTCCACGAGGACGACGCCCGCGCCCTTCGCGCCCTCCCCGAGATCTCCTACGCGGGCCTCTGGATCCAGCTCTTCCAGCGCCTGGAGTATCAGGGCGTGCGGACCCAGACCCTCACCGTGTACGCCGCCGACGACCACTACATGGACATCCAGGGCGGCACGGTCATCCGCGGCCGGTTCTTCTCCCGCGCCGACCTCTCCGGGGCGCCGGTTGTGGTGCTGGAACAGGAGACCGCCGACTGGCTCTTCGGCCGCATCGATCCGATGGACAGGCTCGTCCGGCTCGCGGGCCGTCCCTTCCGCGTCATCGGCGTCTACGCCCGCCCGGCCAACATCTTCGAGCCGCCGGGACAGCAGGTCGGTGCCATCGTCCCGTTCGAGGCGGCGCGGCGCAACTTCGACTACGACGAGACCAACGCCCTCTACATCGCCGCCAAGCCCCGGCCGGGGGTTCCGGGCGATCGTGCCCTCGACCTCGCCACCGTGGCAATCCGCAAGGTGCGCGGCCTGCGGCCCGCCGAACCGAACACCTTCGACCTGGTGTCCCAGGACCAGATCCTCGACACCGTGTCGAACCTCACCTCGATGTTCTTCCTGGTGATGGTGGCGCTCTCGGGCGTGGCGTTGCTGGTGGGCGGCATCGGGGTCATGGCGATCATGATGGTCTCGGTCACCGACCGGACCCGCGAAATCGGCCTCCGCATGGCCCTCGGCGCCACCCGCCGCGAGGTGCTGTGGCAGTTCCTGGTCGAGGCCGCCACCCTGACCCTGGTGGGCGGGCTCATCGGCATCGCCATCGGTCTCGCGCTCGGCCAGGCCCTCAAGCTCGCCCTCGGCCTCGAGACCGGGGTGCCCTTCTGGAGTGGGGCGGTGGCGGTCTTGGTGAGCATCGCCATCGGCCTCACCTTCGGGCTCTATCCCGCCAACCGCGCCGCCCGGCTGGACCCGGTGGAGGCGCTGCGGCACGAATAGCCTTGACCCATGGGCCTCGCTCCTCGACCTTCGACCCCCATGGCTATCGACCTCCTCGCCATCGCCGCCCACCGTGACGACGTCGAACTCACCTGCGCCGGGACGCTGCTCAAGGCCCGGCGCCAGGGCTACGCTACCGGGATCCTCGACCTCACCGCCGGGGAGACCGGCACCCGGGGGAG
>JBOHSQ010000216.1:0-18068 GCA_050733295.1 Gemmatimonadales bacterium | reverse complement strand
GTGCCCATGTCCGCACCGCGGGAACCCATGTCCACCCCACCGCTGGCCACCGATCGCTGGGGCGAGCGGCTGGCGCGCCGCCTCGGCTTGTGGAGCGCCGTGGCCGTGCTGGTCGGCTCGACGATCGGCAGCGGCATCTTCCGGGTCCCGGCGGAGGTCGCCGCCGCCCTCAGCGACCCGCGCCCGGTGCTGCTCACCTGGGTGCTGGGCGGGCTGATCGCGCTCTGCGGCGCACTCACCCTGGCGGAGCTCGCCTCGGCCCTGCCGCGATCGGGCGGCGTCTTCGCCTACATCCTCGAGGCCTTCGGGCCGCTCCCGGCCTTCCTCTTCGGGTGGTCCGAGCTCGCGATCATCCGGGCCAGCGCCCTGGGCGCCATCGCGACGATCGTCGCGGAATACCTGGGGTACTTCTTCGAGTTCTCGGCGATGGAAGTGAGGTACGTCGCCGCAGTGGCGATCGTCCTGGTCGGGTTCCTCAACTACCGCGGGGTCCGGCTGGCCGCGGTGGTGATGAACCTGACCACGGTGGGGAAGTTCGCGGCGCTCGCTGGCCTCGTCGCGCTGGCGTTCCTGGCAGGGGACGGCTCGGCGACCCACTTCCAGGGCGGCGGCTCGGGGGCGCCACTCACGGCGGTGGCCACCGTTCTGGTGGCGGTGATGTGGACCTACGACGGCTGGGCCGACCTCTCGTTCGTGGGCGGCGAGGTCCGCGACCCGCAGCGGACCCTGCCGCGCGCGCTCATCATCGGGACGGTGGCGATCGTGGCCATCTACCTGGCGATCAACGCTGCCTACGTCTACCTCGTGCCGCTCCCCGAGATGGCGCAGTCACCGCTCATCGCCGCCACCGCCGCCGAGCGCATTCCGGTGCTGGGAAGCCGGGGGGCGGGGGTCATCGCGGCGATCGTGGTGCTCTCCTGCTTCGGCACGCTCAACGGCTCGATGCTCACCGGGCCGCGGATCTTCTTCGCCCTGGCGGACCGGGGGCTCTTCTTCAAGGGAATCGCGCGGGTGTCGGCGCGCTATCACAGCCCGTCGGCGGCCATCTGGCTCGCCACCGTGCTGGGCGTGCTCTACGTCCTGTTCAACGACTTCCGCGCCCTGGCCGAACAGTTCGTGCTGGGAATCTGGCCGTTCTACGCCCTGGCCGTCGCGGCGGTGTTCGTGCTGCGGCGCCGGCGCCCCGACCTCGAACGCCCGTACCAGGCATGGGGCTACCCGCTCACGCCCATCATCTTCCTGGCGGCATCGGTGGGGATGGTGGCCAACGCCCTCATCACCGACGTCCGGAACACGATGGTGACATTCGGGGTGGTGCTGGCCGGGATTCCGGTGTACTGGGCGTGGAAGCGGTGGGGGGGTGAACGGGGGGTCGGTGACCTCTCGTCGGGGGCGGGGAGTCCGGGGCCTCGGTGAACCGGGAGCGGGCCCCCAGCACCCGCTCACCGAGGCAGCGATCTTCGCTTCAGTGCAGGTGGCCCGCCGACTCCCCCCGGTTCACGTCCTCACCCTCCGCAGCAGCACCACCGCCAGCACCAGGAAGACGACGTTCGGGATCCACGCGGCGGCGATGGGGTTGATCGCGCCGCCCGCGCCCACCGCCTCCGACAGCTGCACCAGCAACAGGAAGGCGATCGTCGTCGCGAGGCTGATGGCGACACCTACCGCAGTGCCCTGCCGCGGCGCGGTTACGGCGAGGGGCGCCCCGAAGAGCGCGATGATGAAGCAGGTGACCGGCACCGCGATCTTGAGGGCACGGCGCACCGCCAGCTTGTCGGTGTTGTTCCCCGAGCGCTCCAGCGCGTCGATGTAGCGCCCCAGCTCCCGCCAATTCATCGCCTTGTGCGACTTGGCCTCGGCCAGCAACTGGGTGGGCGTCTGGTGAACCACGCGATGGTCGAGCCCGGCGAAGGCGAAGGTCAGGACCCGGTTCGGGCCCGCGACCATCCGGCTCGCGCCGCGGTGGAAGCGCCACCTCGCGGTGGTGGTGTCCCAGGTGGCGCTGTCGGCCGCGATCGCCAGGCCCGGGTGCACCGGCCCGGTACCCTCACGCTCCAGCACCGGGAACCGCATGAGCCCGCGGGTGGCGTCGAGCGAGCGCACCGCATAGACCCAACCCTCCTCGCCGCGGAACACGAAGTTCCACCGGTTCTCCGTCGGACGCGCCTCGCGCGACTTCTCCAGCTCGAGCTGGCGCTGGGTGGCCGCCGGCGCGATCTCGCCCACGGCATATGCGAGGCCCGCCGCGACGACCGCCGCCGCCAGCAGGGGCAGGACCAGGCGGTGGAAGCTCTGCCCGCTCGCCTTGGCGGCGGTGAGCTCGTTGTTGCGTCCGAGGTTCACCAGGGTGAACACCGTGGCGAAGAGCACCGCCGCGGGCATGGCGAGCCCCATCTCCTCGGGGAGGCCGAATACCAGCCGGGCCAGCAGGACCTCGCCGAGACCGAGCCCGCGGGTCACCAGGCGCTTGGTGTCCTCGCTCAGCTTGATCACCGTGATCAGCAGGGGAAGGCCGAGCGCGGTGAGCAGGTAGATGCGGATCCAGCTGGCCAACAGGTATCGGTCAAGGATACGGAGCTTCAACGGGCAGCACCCCCACGCCCGCGCGGGTCACGCCGCCGCACCAGGGCCACCGCCCGCCGCGCGCCGCGTGCGAAGGGGCCGAACAGCTCGGCGAGATCACCGCCCCGGGTCGAGCCCGACTCGCGGTTGACCGCCCACAGTCCCGCCAGGCCGGCCAGGGCGAGGATGACATTGGGCGTCCACATGGGGATCGCCGGGTGAATCCTCCCGTTGTCCGCGAGGGCCTCACCGGCGGGAAGGAAGACATAGAACAGCGCGACCACGACGCCTGTGCCGCCGAGGACCAGGCCCATGCCCCCGCGCGGGAACCGCAGGGCGAGCGGGACACCGACCAGCACGAAGACCAGGCAGGCGGCGCTCAGCGACCACTTCTTGTGGACCTCGAGGAGGTAGGAAGCCGCCTCCCGGCGAGCCTCCACGGCCGCCTCGCGCGCCTGAATGGCATCGCCTCCTCCGAGCACGATACCGCGGATTCCCCGGGGACCCTGCGGCAGGCGTGCCCCCGGCCCCGGCGCTGGCCTTCCGAGGGACGAGCTGTCGGTGCCGTGTGCCCCGGAGTCCGCCGGGGAGCGCTTGAGCCGGCCCCATTCCCGGTCTTGGGGGACCCGCAGGTCCTTCTGCTCCTGTGCCTTGCGAGGCTGTGCGGGCTCCTGGGCCTCGGCCGTCCTAGGGGTAAGGAGCCTCGAGATCCACCGCGTCACCGTACAGTAGCCACCGGCACTGGCCTCGGGCGGGATGGGCGCCACTGGAGGCGCCGCCGTGAACCCGAGGAGCCGGCGCAGGTCGGCCTGCACCACCGAGGACCGCCAGGCCTCGTTCGCCAAGGCGCGCCCGCGGTTGGTGGCCACCACGTCGAGCATCTCGCAGGTGCTCATCTCGCGGTCGCCGCGGGCGCCCTCGAACTCGTCGCGCTCGAGCTGGTTGGCGATGCCGCGGACCAGCACCGTGTTCTCGTGGAACGAGGTGACCTGGAACAGGGTGGGACTGGCGCTCCGGTATTCATGGATTTCGCCGTCGAAGAGCCGGAGCACCAGGTCCTGTCCCTCGGGCTGCATCCCCATCACTCCGCTGTCGGCGAAGACCACGCGTCGGGTTTCCTGGCCGCCGAGGTCGAAGATCGTCACGTCCCTCAGGCGGCCGCCGCCGCGGTCGATCCGGCCGGCACGGAGGAAGAGCGCCTGCTGGAGGGGATTGATGACCTGCTCCTCGAGCTGGAGCGTGGGCTTCACCCGCGCGATGTCACCGAGCAGCGACCGGAGCCGGCTGTTGGTGCGGGGCACCACCTGGTCGAGGAAAAGGAAGTTGGTGGCGCCCCAGACGAGCCCGACCAGGAGCAGGGGACGGAGAATCCGACCGACGCTCACCCCCGTGGCCCGCATGGCGGTGACCTCGTTGTCCGCGGCGAGCTGGGTGAGGGCGTAGAGCGTCCCGGCGAGGACTGCGATCGGGAGCGCCATTGGCACGAGGAAGGGCAGGGTGAGCGCGAAGACTTCCCCGATGATGGACCAAGGGAGTCCCTTGCCGACCAACTGCTCGAAGCGCTTCGCGACCTGCTGCAGCAGGAGGATGCTCACGAGCGCCGTGAACGCGTAGGCGAACGGCCCGGCGAGGGACCGGACCAGGTATCGGTCCAGGATCCTCAGGTGTAACTCCCGTGATTGTAAGGGTTTCCACCCACAGGTATATTCCCGGCGTTGCCCGATCCCCAATCTAATCGCCCGCTCTGGCTGACGCGCCGACTCACCGGCCTGGCCTGTCTCCTGGCGCTCCTCGCTGCTGCGTTTCCGGCGCCGGCGGTGGCCCAGGACAGCGCCGGCGTGTCCCTGTTCCGGGCGTCGTTTGGCCGAGAGCTGCCTCGCCTGCGCGAGCCGGCGGTGCTCCGGTCGCCGTGGTACCGACCGGGGATCCGGTCAGCCGCGCTCGCGGACTTTGACCGCGGGATGGCCGTGACGCTCGATTCGGCGCGCGCGGCCGGCGAGCTCGGGCACCGGTTGCAGCGCCTCTACGGCACTCGCGAGGACGTCGCCAGCGACGAGGCGCGAGCGGAGGCCCGCGGGCTGCTGAGCCTGCCCGTCAAGTACGCCGACCTGGCGTTCGAGGGGCTGGCGAACGTGGAGCTCCGGACCGAACGGTTCCAGAACGAGCGCTGCGACCCGGTCCAGCTCCTGGATCCGAACTCCGGATGCGAGGGGACGTGGAAGGCCCCGCGGATAGACACGGAGTTCAACTTCCGCACTGCGGGCCTGATCGGACGGCGGGTGCACGTGAACGTGGACTACGACTCGCAGCGGGAGTTCGAGGCCAACAACAACATCCAGCTCTACTACGAGGGCCTGGAAGACGAGATCGTCCGACGGGTCGAGGTGGGGACGGTGACATTCCGCCCGCCGCCGTCCCGCTACCTAACCGCCGCGATTCCCACCAACAACTTTGGCGTCAACGCCACCTTCGACCTGGGCCCGGTCCAACTTCAGACCCTCTACGCCTCCCAGAGCAGCTCCGTGGCCAGCGAGCGGGTGTACACAATCGGCCAGCAGACCAGCACCCCGCAGGAACGCCAGTCTCGCGACCTGGACTTCGAATCGGGACGATTCTTCTGGGTGGTGGACCCGGTGCTCCTCCCCGGATACCCGCAGGTGGACATCCTGAATGTGGCGCCGACTGCGCTCCCGGCGTCGGAGCGCCCGGTGGTGGTCCAGGTGTACCGCTACCGTCCCGCCGCGTCGCAGGGGGGCACGACGCCGGGCATCGGTGGCATTCTGGCTCTGGCGCGGCGCGACGACAGCGAGCAGCGCGCGGGCCCGCTCCGCTGGGAACTGCTGCTGCAGGGGACGGACTACTACCTCGACCAGACCGGGACCTGGATCGCGCTGGCCACCAAGCTCGACCAGGGCGACTTCCTGGCAGTCAGCTACCGGACCGCCGATGGCACGCTGGTCGGCACGCTCCCGGTGACGGACAATCCGACCCGGGCGGACACGCTGCGGCTGATCGTGGAGCCCCAGCGCGGACCCGAGATGCCGACCTTCCGGCACGAGATGCGACAGATCTACCGGGTCGCCGGAAGCGACCTCAACCGCCCCAGCCTGCAGGTCTCGCTGACGGTCAACCGGTCGGCCCAGCCGCTCTCCGGCCAGGGCACCTACCTCTCACTGCTCGGCCTGTCCACAGTGGACAACCAGGAGACGTTCGACCGCGAGAACCGCCTGTTCCCCCGGTTGCGCGATGCGGGCGCCTCGGAGGTCCTGAGTGAGGCCTACCTCATCTTCCCCCACCTGCAGCCCTTCGCGGACGCCACGAAGCTGCTGCCGGCGGAGCGGAACGACTCCATCTACCGTACCCCTCTGTACAGCGTCCTCTCGACCCAAGGCCCGCCGGCACGGTTCAACTTCGCGCTCAACTACCAGGCCTCGGGCGCCGGCGACCGCACCACGCTCAACCTGAACGCCCTGCAGCTGGTGGAGGGCAGCGAACAGCTCATGGTCGGCGGGCGGCGTCTCGAGCGCGGGGTGGACTATTCCATCTCGTACGAACTCGGGCAGATCACGTTCCTCAATCCCGACGGGCTCTTCGGGCAGGGGTCCGCGAGCATCACGGCCCGGTTCGAGGAGCGGGGGGCGTTTGCGGTGGCCCCGCAGTCCATCTACGGGCTGGCGGGCCGGTATTCGCTGGGCCGGGTGGGATGGATCGACCTGATCGGCATGTACCAGTCGGAACAGACGGTGTTCAACCGCCCCACCATCGGATTCGAGCCCACCGCCAACCTCGTGGCCGGGCTCAGCACCCGGCTCCAATTCCAGCCACGCGGGGTGACGACCTTCCTGGACCGGCTCACCTCGACCCCCACCACGGCGCCATCCCGGCTGGAGGTGAGCGCGGAATTCGCCGCCAGCCGTCCCGACCCCAACCGGGTGGGGGTAGCCTACCTGGAGGACTTCGAGGCCGAGGCGGGATTCCAGGTGCCGCTGCGCGAGACTTCCTGGGGGTACGGGAGTGCGCCCCAGCGCCCCGACGGGCTCGAGGACATCGGGTTCGCGGGCGGGCTGGATTCGGCGGATGCGAACCAGACCACGTGGCAGAACTTGATCCCGAGCCCCCAGGGCGGGGCGGTGGAACTCCGGGCGCAGGACATTGACAGCGCGATCCGGCTCTCCAGCGTCGGGAACCGGCCCGAGACAGTGATGTACCTCCGATTCCATGCCGATACCGCGGGCGGGATCGTCCAGCGGGACAACTCCTCGGCGTGGACGCAGCCGCTACAGCCGTTCCGGCCGCGCTGGCGCTCGATCGTGACCCCGGTCAGCGTCAATGGGCTGGATCTCTCGCGCAACGAGTTCCTGGAGTTCTGGGTGTTCCAGGGGGGATCGCGGACGGCGGACTCCGCGGGCCTCCGGCTGGTCTTCGACCTGGGCACGGTGAGCGAGGACGCGCTCGCCGTCGCGCCGACGGAATTCACGGTGAGCGGGACGGACACCACATGGACCGGACGGCAGTACGTGGGGCCGAGCCGGCTCGACACGGAGCGCTCCGCAACGGGGATCTTCAACGCCGACGTGGACGACAACGGGGTCCTGGGGGATCGACCCGACGTGGTGCTGGGACCCGCGGGGCCGGTCACGGAGCCGGCGCTGTGCCAGCGGGTACTCAGCGCGTCGGTGCCGGTCTTCCCCTGGGGCGACTTGAGCGCCCGATGTTCCAACGGCAACGGAGTGCTCGACGCTGAGGACCTCAACGGCGACAACCTGCTCGACGCCCGCGGATCGAACGAGAACGTGTTCCGGTGGGTGGTAGACCTCGCCGCCGGCGACTACTTCGTCCGGGACGGGGTCACGACGCCGGAGCCGGGCGGCACGACTGCGAGGTGGAGCCTCTATCGGCTGCCGATCCGTCTGCCCGAGGAAGTGATCGGCACGCCCAACCTCCGGCTGGTACAGCAACTCCGGATCACCCTCGCGGCACCGCCCGACGGCGGCGGCCCCGACATCGTGGCGGCGCTGGCCCTCGCCAGGATGCGGTTCCTGGGCACCAGCTGGACCCGGCGCTCGGACCAGCCGATCGAGGGGATCGGCGGGTCGCTGGCCACCGGGACCGGGGAGGTGGCGGCCTCGGTGGTCTCGACCGAGGACGACGGGTACGAATCGCCCCCCGGGGTGTCCGACGCGACCAACCGGAAGGACGGAAGTCAGGACACCCAGGGAGTCCAGATCAATGAGAGGTCGATCCGGATCCTGGCGAGCGACCTGCAGCCGGGCCAGCGGGCCGAAGCCTACCTCCGCTTCCCTGCCGGCCCGCAGAACCTGCTCAAGTACCGGGAGATGCGGGTCTGGGCCCGGGGCCGCGGGACCGGCTGGGACGAGGGGGACTACGAGGTCCTGGTGAAGGTGGGCGCGGACGCGGAGAACTTCTACATGTATCGGGCCCGGGCCTTCACCGCTACGTGGGAGCCCGAGATAGTGATCGACCTCGACACCTGGCGCCGGCTTCGAGGCGACACTGAATCGCGGCGGCTCAGTGGCGCGCCGCCCAGCGGGGCGGCCGAGTGCGGCTTGGGGGATCCCGATGCGTACGTGGCCTGCGAGGGCCCCTACCTGGTCCAGGTGCGGAACCCGGACGTGAGCCCTCCGAACCTCGCCGCGGCGCAGGAACTCAGCGTCGCGATCTGGCGCACCTCGGCCGGCACCGCCACACCCACGGCCGAGCTCTGGGTGGACGACATTCGCATGACGCGGCCGATCACGGAGGTCGGCACCGCGTACGCCCTGGACGCGCGGCTCACCGCCTCGGACGTCGGCGACGTGGGACTCTCCTTCTCCCGGCAGGGGTCCCAGTTCCGCCAGTTCGGGCGGAACCCCACCTACCTGACGACCACGAACCTGACCCTCGGCGGCGGCACCCGCCTGGAGCGCTTCCTTCCCGCCGGGGTCGGCCTGACATTCCCGGTGACGGCCTCCTATGTGCGGACCGACGTGGCCCCGGAGCTGGTGACGGGCACCGACCTCCGAGCGAGCGATCTGGACGGCCTGCGTCGGCCCGAGGCGTGGGCCGCCAGTTTCTCCGGTGCGATCCGGCGCACCGCACGAGGCCGCACCTGGCTCACCCGCGGCCTGCTCGACCCGCTGACCCTGGCGGGCAACTTGACCACGGGCCAGAGCGCCACCGAATTGAGCAGCGCCACTGCGCAGGCCTACAACGTGAGTGCGGGTTACCGGCTGGCCCGGGGCCGGGGCGGGCCGGTCATCCCGATCGGGGGCCTGCTGGACGCCCTTCCGGGGTGGCTCCAGTCCACGGATGCGGCGCAGGGCATGAGGGGATCGCGCTTTTCCCTCGCGCCCACCAGCGTGCGGTTCAACAGTGCGCTCACCCGCAACGAGAACGAACTCCGTTCCTTCTCGGTGCCGATCGAACGCCCCGACGACGGGGCCGTGCGGCCGGTGAACTCGCTGAGCCACCTGTGGCGCAACACGGCGGGCCTCACGTTCCAACCGGTCGGCATGCTGACGCTGACGGGCGATCTCACCAGCACCCGCGACCTGCGCGACTACCCGGATTCCACCACCATCGGCCGGCTGGCCGCCGATGCGCGCGAGTCGTTCCTGGGGATCGACGTGGGGACCGAGTCCGACCGCCTGATGACCACCTCGCTGACCCTGGCGCCGCAGTTCACCCGGTGGCTGCGGCCACGCTATTCGACCTCGAGCAGCTTCGTGCTCAACCGCTACCTCTCCGGCCGCAATCCGGTGCGCGAGGAGGACGACACCGCGGGAGCCTTCCTGCTTCCGCAGACCTACAACAACAGCCGCACCCGGGAACTGGGCGCGTCGCTGTACGTCGAGCGGCTGCTGGGCGGAATCCTGGGCGACTCGAACGGCGTGGTCCGTTCCCTCCGCGGGCTGCGCCCGGTCGAGCTGGTGTTCGGGGGAACACGGACCTCCACTTTCGACCTGGCCACCTTCGATCCGGGCCTGGGGTACCAACTCGCCCTCGGGGGGCTCGACGACTTCCTGCACCAGGAGGACGACGATGCGCTGGGCGCGAGCGAGACCGGCCGGTCGGCGGTGACCGCCGGGGCGGAACTGCCCTTCGGCTTCTCGGTCACCCTCTCCTACAGCGACCTCGAAACCGACCGGCATCAGCGGATCGGCGAGGACTTCCGCGTCACCACGACCAGCGCCACCGAATGGCCGATCGGGACGCTGCGATGGGCCCGGTCGTTCCGACGTGGCCCGCTGGCCCAGTTCAGCCTGGGGGCGTCGGTGCGGGACCGGCAGGCCTCCACCCGCCTGCCGGTGATCGGTGGGGCACCTGCGCTCCAGGCCACCGAATCGGAGAACCGGACCCGCGACCTGCAGTTTGGGTTCCGGAACGGACTCCTGCTCCGGGTAGGCTACAACACCTCGGACCAGCGCACCCAGTCCAACGGCAACCTGACCCAGCAGGAGAACGACGAAGTGATCGGCACGATCAATTTTGCCTTCCAGCTGCCGCAGAGCGTGAGTCAGTCGCGGCGCACGATCCGGGTGAGCACGGTCGCGCGCCTGGCGAACAATACCTCCTGCCTCGACCAGCCCACGACCGATGACTGCCAGGTGATTTCGGACGTATACCGGCGGGACCTGCTGCTGACCCTGGACACCGACCTCGGCCGCCTGCTCACCGGCTCCCTGCAGGGGAGCTGGGCGGTGAACGACGCGAAGCACCTCAACCGCAGGACCAACCAGCTGATCCTGACCGTCGGGTTCACCCTCTCCCTCTTCGCCGGAGACTTCCGATGATCCCGCGCTGGGCCGTGGGTGCGGTGCTGCTGATCGCGGGGTGCCGCGACGGCGGCCCGCCGCCCCCGGCGTTCGATGGAGAAGCGGCGCTCGCCTACGTCCGGCGCCAGGTACAGTTCGGCCCCCGGATTCCGGGCAGCGAGGGGCACCGGCGCATGGGAGCCTGGCTCGACAGCCTGCTCCGGGCTCGCGCCGATACGCTCGTCGTGCAGGCGTGGGACCACACGACGCTCGACGGTCGCACGCTTCCGCTGCGCAACTTCCTGGCGCGGTTCCGGCCGGAGGCGACGGACCGGCTCCTGTTCCTGGCGCACTGGGACACCCGGCCCCATGCCGACGCCTCGGGGTCGGCGGACAAGGCGGCGGCGGTGCCAGGGGCGAACGATGGCGGATCCGGCGTGGCGGTCCTGCTGGGCGTGGCGGACGCGATCGCGCAGGCGGGCGGCCCCCCGCGCGGGGTGGACCTGCTGTTCGTGGACGGCGAGGACTTCGGCGCGTTCGCCGACAGCGCCGACGTGCTGATCGGGAGCACCTGGTTCGCCAGCAACCTGCCCGAGGGCCAGCGCCCGCGGTTCGCGGTCCTGCTTGACCTGGTCGGCGCCCCCAATCCCCAGTTCGCGCAGGAAGGGTACTCCCTCACCGGCGCACCGCACGTGGTCAAGCTGGTATGGGAGACGGCCGCGCGGCTGGGGCATGGCGCGCTGTTCCCGGTCGAGGGCGGGATCCCGGTACGGGACGACCACCTGCCGCTCCAGCGCGCCGGGATCCCGGCCATCGACGTCATCGACCTGAGATTCCTCAACGGCCCGCGGTGGCACACCCCTGACGACACGCCGGATGCGGTGAGCGCGACGACGCTCAAGGCGGTTGGGGAAGTGGTGCTGGCGGTGATCTGGGGGAATGAGAAGTAGGACGTGAGACGTGAGGCGTGAGAGGTGAGATGAGGCCGGGCCGAGTGCCCGGCCTTTCTCGTTCTGAGCCGCGGAATCGGGCACCGCCGGCCCGCGCCGGGCGCGGCAGCATCCTCGGATGCAGCGCGCCGAACGGAATGCCCTCCTCACCATCCTGGGTCTGGCCCTCACGGGGCAGGTAATCCGGGCCGTGGTCGGTCATCCGGGTGATGCGCCGGGCGCGGTGCGGCTCGACGGGTCGGCCGCCGCCGGGCGCGACCCGGGGGCGCACCGGGACAGCGCTCAACGCTCGGGGCGCCCGCTCTCCGCCGGCGAGCGGATCGACGTGGACCTCGCTCCGGCGGCCGAGCTGGTTCGGCTACCCCGGGTGGGTCCCGTCCTCGCCAAGGCCATCGTGGCCGATCGCACCGCCCGGGGGCCCTTCGGTGGACTCGAGGCCCTGGGCCGGGTCCGGGGCGTCGGCCCGGGGCTCCTGCGGGCGATCGAGTCCCACGTCCGTTTTTCCGGCACGCCGTCCCCCGAGGCCGCCCCGAGCGCCGCAATCACCCCTCGGGAGCCCATGAGGGGTCCAGTCGCCTCCCGGACCCCGCTCGATCTCAACCTGGCCCGCGAGGAGGACCTGGTCCGACTGCCGGGGATCGGAGCCACGAAGGCACGGGCGATCCTCGAGACCCGCAAGCGCCTCGGCGGACGGTTCTCGAAGGTCGAGGACCTGCACCGGGTGCCGGGGGTGGGACCCAAGACGGTCGAGAAGTTGAAGGGGATGGTCGCGGTGGACTGATAAGGAAGAGGTGGAAGCCGACCGGGATGGTGCCGTGTCGAGATGGTGTCGTGATAGTGCTGAGATGGTGTGTTCGAGATTCAGGGCTTGCGTCTCACTGGCACAATACTGGCGCTTCCGCCGCCATGAAGGCCCCGGAACCGGGGTCGCAGTGCGCATCCAAGCTCTTGTGAAATAAGAGCTTGCAAACAAAGTCCGGGGTACAGCGCTCGATGCCAACTGCCACCGCCGGTCCAGTCGCGATTGGCGATTTGCTCGTACGCGAGGGGCTCGTCAGTCGCGAGCACCTCGCCCATGCCACGACCGAGGCGCGAAGCAATGGCTTCGGCCTGGTCTGGAACCTGGTCAGGCTCGGCGCGGTGGCCGAGCTGGATGTCACCAAGGTCCTGGGCCGGATCTACCGGGTGCCGGCGGTCGACCTGTCCCGGTTCGAGGTGGATGCCCGGATCCTCCGGCTGCTGCCCTCCGAGCTGGCGCAGCGGCACATGGTCCTGCCGCTCAAGCGTGAGGGGCGCACCCTGACGGTGGCGATGGCGGACCCGACCAATGTCGGGCTGCTCGAGGACCTGAAGTTCATCACCCGGTACGACGTCTACCCGGTGCTGGCGGGGGAGTTCACCCTGCGGACGCTGATCGAGCGGTACTACGACACCGGGGACGAGCAGCTCAAGAGCCTGCTCAGGGACGTCGAGGGGATGGCCGACGACGTCGAGGTCGTCGAGGAGCAGGAAGACGAAGCGGCGACCCAGGCGCAGATCGACGACGCGCCGGTGGTGAAGCTGATCAACGGGCTGCTGACGGACGCGGTGCGGCGGGGGGCGAGCGACATCCACATCGAGCCGTTCGAGCACGAGCTGCGGGTGCGCTACCGCATCGACGGCGCGCTGCAGGAAGTGATGAAGCCGCCGCTCAAGATGAAGGCGGCGCTGACGAGCCGGGTGAAGATCCTCTCCACCCTGAACATCGCGGAGCGGCGGATCCCGCAGGACGGGCGGCTCAAGCTCAAGATGGGCAACCGGGTGATCGACTTCCGGGTGTCGACGCTCCCGGTGCTGTTCGGCGAGAAGATCGTGCTCCGCATCCTCGACAAGGGGAACCTGACGCTGGACCTGACCAAGTTCGGGTTCGAGCCGCAGGCGGAGAAGGACCTGATGCGGGCGATCCTCAACCCGTACGGGATGGTGCTGGTGACGGGCCCGACGGGGTCGGGCAAGACGACGACCCTGTACAGCTGCCTCCAGCGGATCAACACGATCGAGACGAACATCATGACCGCGGAGGACCCCGTCGAGTACAACCTGATGGGGATCAACCAGGTCCAGGTGCGGACGGAGATCGGGCTCACCTTCGCGGCGGCGCTGAAGGCGTTCCTGCGGCAGGACCCGAACATCATCATGATCGGCGAGGTCCGGGACCTGGAGACCGGAAGCATCGCCATCAAGGCGGCCCTCACCGGCCACCTGGTGCTCTCGACGCTGCACACGAACGACGCGCCGAGCACCATCACGCGGCTCATCGACATGGGGGTCGAGGCGTTCAACGTGGCGAGCGCGGTGAACCTGGTGGTGGCGCAGCGGCTGGTGCGGCGGATCTGCAAGCAGTGCAAGGAGCCGGCCAGCTACCGCGAGGAAGAGCTCAAGTCGCTGACGTCGGACCCGGCCCGGCTGGCGGCGATGAAGCCCCAGAAGGGGAAGGGCTGCGACATGTGCGGCGGGACCGGCTACAAGGGCCGCGCGGGGCTGTACGAGGTGATGGCGCTTTCCCCCGAGCTCCGGCGGATGATCCTGCGCGGGGCGTCGGCCGCCGAGCTGCAGGAGCACGCGGTGACCGAAGGCATGCTGACGCTCCGGATGGACGGGATCAAGAAGGTGGAACGCGGGATCACCACGCTCGAGGAAGTCGTCAAGGAGACCGCCGGATGAGCTTCAATCTGCGCGCGCTGCTCGAGGAGATGATCGACAAGGAGGCTTCCGACCTGCACATCACGGCAGGGGAGTGCCCCAAGATCCGCGTCGACGGCGACATCACGTCCAGCTCGGTGACCGAGGTCCTGACGCCCAAGGACACGCTCCAGCTGGCCTATTCGGTGCTGACCGAGAACCAGAAGAAGCGGTTCGAGACCGAGGACGAGCTGGACTTCTCCTTCGGCATCCAGAACCTGGCCCGGTTCCGCGGCAACGTGTTCAAGCAGCGGGGCTGCGTGGGCATGGTGATCCGGATGATTCCGTTCAACGTGCGGACGTTCGAGGAGCTGGGGCTGCCGGTGGTGGTGGGCAAGCTGGCGGAGCGGCCGCGGGGGTTGGTCCTGGTGACCGGCCCGACCGGGTCGGGCAAGAGCACCACACTGGCGGCCATGATCGACAAGGTGAACAAGGAGCGGAAGGGGCACATCATCACGGTGGAGGACCCGATCGAGTACATCCACCGCCACCAGGGCTGCATCGTCAACCAGCGCGAAGTGGGGACCGATACCCGGACCTTCGCCAACGCGCTCAAGTACGCCCTGCGGGAAGACCCCGACGTCATCCTGATCGGCGAGATGCGGGACCTCGAGACCATCGCGGCCGCGCTCACCATCGCGGAGACGGGCCACCTTGCCTTTGCCACGCTGCACACCAATTCCGCGGCGGAGTCGATCAACCGCATCATCGACGTCTTCCCGCCGAACCAGCAGTCCCAGGTCCGGGCCCAGCTGGCGTTCGTGCTCGAGGGAGTCATCACCCAGACCCTGGTGCCGAAGTCCCGGGGCCGGGGGCGCTCGCTGGCGGCCGAGATCATGGTGGTCACGCCGGCCGTCCGGGCGCTGATCCGCGACGCCAAGATCCACCAGATCTACTCGGCCATGCAGGCGGGCAAGAAGCACGGAATGCAGACCATGAACGACGCACTCTACCAGCTGTACATGAACCGGGAAGTGGCGCAGGAAGAGTGCCTCCGCGTCTCGCCCGATCCGAACGAGTTCCTCCGGATGATCGGTGAGAAGCCGACCGAAGAACTGGAGATCACGCCGGTCGACAAGTCCAGCCGTCCGGCCATGCGCCGGTAGGGAGAGTCGAGCCATGCCACTGTACGAGTACACCGCCCGGAACCCGGGCACCGGCCAGATCCAGAAGGGCCAGATCGACCTCGCGAGCCGCGAGGAGGTCGGCCCCTGGCTGCGCAAGAACCGGATGATCCTGGTGAGCGTGCGCGAGGCCCCGAAGTCGGTCGGGCTCAAGCTCGGCGGCGGGGTCAAGACCCGGGACATCGTGATCTTCACCCGGCAATTCGCGACGATGATCAACGCGGGCCTGCCGCTGGTGCAGTCGCTCACGATCCTGGCGCAGCAGACCGAGAACAAGGCGCTCAAGGAGGTCACCCGCCAGGTGGTGTACGTCGTCGAGGCCGGCAACACCCTGGCCGACGCGCTCGCCAAGCACCCCAAGGCGTTCACCTCGCTCTACGTCAACATGGTCGCGGCGGGCGAGGCGGGCGGTATCCTCGACACGATCCTGATGCGGCTGGCGACGTTCCTGGAGAAGAACGACGCGCTGATGCGCCGGGTGAAGGGCGCCATGGTCTACCCGGGCGTCATCTTCTCGGTGGCCATCATCGCGGTGGCGGTGCTGCTGATCTTCGTCATCCCCACCTTCGAGTCGATGTTCGCCTCGGTGAACATGGAACTCCCCCTCCCGACCCGGATCGTGATCGGGCTCTCCGACGCCCTTGTGGGGTACTGGTGGGCACTGATCGGCGGGATCGTCCTCGCGGCTTTCGCAGTGCGGCGGTACTACGCCACGTCGGACGGGCGGAAGCGGATCGACGGCATGCTGCTCAACGCCCCGGTGCTGGGCGACGTGCTCCGCAAGGCGGCCGTCTCCCGCTTCACCCGGACGCTGGGCACCCTGATCTCCTCCGGCGTATCGATCCTCGACGGCCTGGAGATCACCGCCAAGACGGCGGGCAACCGGGTGGTGCATGACGCCGTGATGGAATCGCGCCAGTCGATCGCGGGCGGCGAGACGATCGCGGCGCCGCTGGAGCGGTCCAAGGTCTTCCCGCCGATGGTGATCTCGATGATCGCCGTGGGCGAGCAGACCGGTGGCCTGGACGAGATGCTGTCGAAGATCGCCGACTTCTACGACGACGAAGTGGACGTGGCGGTGGCCGCGCTGCTCTCCCTGATGGAGCCGGTGATGATCGTGGTGCTCGGCGTCCTGGTGGGCGGCATGATCGTGGCCATGTACCTGCCGATCTTCGACATGATGAACGCGATCCAATAAGACGGGCTGGACGGGCAAGACGGGCAGCAGAATGAGCGGGGGCGCGTCGCGGGAGGCCGCGATACCCCTGTCGGCGCGGGGTCGATCCTTCGGGACCGGCCCCGCGTCGGCATCCCGGGGTATCACCTCCGCGCGCTGGCGGAGGCGGCGCTAGAGCCGTTCTAGCGCCGCCCGTTGCGCCCGCGGCATCGTTCCGATCCCCGCCGGGCCACGCATCCCTGGTCCGATTTGTCCCACGCGTGGCGGCGGGCATGCAGGCGCTTGCGCTCATGCGCACCTCCATCCCCTACAGGAGCCCTCCATGCGTCCTCGACTCCCGCTGCCACTCACCGCGTTCGCGCTTCTCGGCGTCCTGGCCTGCGGCGACGAGCCCTCGACCGCCCCGACCTCTCCCGCCGCCACGGGCGCGGGCGGGCCGTCGATGGCGGTGACCGGCGGCAACGGCCGCCACATCGTGACTTACGGGAACGGCGGGATCCCCGCCGACTTCACGGCGCGGGTCGAGGCCCTCGGCGGCACGGTGCCCCGCACCCATCCCCAGATCGGCGTGGCGTACGCCGACGGGCTCGACGCCGCGGGCGCGGCGGCGCTCGCGACGGCCACGAAGGCAGCGCAGGTCTTCGCCGACCCCGAGGTCGAGCTCCAGATGCCCAACGCGATTTCGGAGGCTGAGCCGAGCGAGTCGGGCATCGAGAGTCCCACCCAGCCGCAGACCGCATTCTTCTTCCCGCGGCAGTGGAACATGCGGGCCGTGGGAGCCAACCTCGCCTGGGCCGCAGGCCGGCTCGGTTCGCCCACGGTGCGGGTGGGCATCCTCGACACCGGGCTCGACTTCACCCACCTCGATCTCCAGGGCCGGGTGGACTTGGCCGCGTCGCGGTCGTTCGTGCCGTCCGACGACGCGCTGGTGAACCAGTTCTTTCCCGGCCGGCCGAACTGGATCGACCTCCACCTCCACGGCACCCACGTCGGGGCCACGGTGAGCAGCAACGCGATCGCCGCGGCCGGCGTCACCTCCCGCGTCACCCTGGTGGCGGTGAAAGTCCTTGGCGCCAGCGGGCGGAGCCAGGGCAGCAGCGTCCTGGACGGCATCATGTACGCCGCGTCCCCGCTGGGTCCCGACGGTGCCGGGGTGGACGTGATCAACATGAGCCTCGGCGGGACCTTCACCAAGAAGGCCGCACCCGGCTTCGTGTCGGTGATCAATGCCGCGTTCAACTACGCCGCGTCACAGGGCCTCACCGTGGTGGTCTCGGCCGGGAACAGCGCGTTCAACCTGGACCAGGACAAGAACGGCTACAAGACCTACTGCAACGCGCCCAAGGTGCTCTGCGTCTCGGCCACCGGCCCGAGTTCGCAGGGCAGCGTCAACGGGCCCTTCAACAACATCGACGCCTTCGCGCTCTACTCGAACTTCGGCCGCTCGGCCATCGACGTGGCCTCTCCCGGCGGCTGGGGCACCCTCACCGCGGGGGTGAGCTTCGTCTTCGCGGCGTGCTCCCGGTTCAGCCTGCTGGTTCCCGTGTGCCAGACCGGGACATTCGTGATCGGGGTGCAGGGGACGAGCCAGGCGGCGCCGCACGTGTCGGGCCTTGCCGCACTCCTGAGCGAGACCCTGGGCAATGACCCCGACGCGATCCGGGAGGCGATCCTCGACGGCGCGGACGACCTGGGCGCCTCGGGCACCGACCCGCTGTACGGGAAGGGGCGGATCAACATCCCAGCCTCCCTGGGGATCTGACGTCGGCAGGGCCGGAGG
>JBOHSQ010000215.1:0-5663 GCA_050733295.1 Gemmatimonadales bacterium | reverse complement strand
TCGCGGTGTATGGAGCCCGACACGCAAACATGCCCAGGACGCTGCCACGCTCGCCCGCTCGCTGGACGTCGGTCCGGAGGCGAAGGCCTACAAGTCGATTGCGGAGATGGTGGCGGACCCGAGCGTCGGCGCGGTCTGGCTCTGCGGGCCGAACCATGCCCGCATCGAGAACGTGGAGGAGGTGACCGACACCGTCCTCCGCGGCCGGGGGGCGTTGCGCGGAATCGCCTGCGAGAAGCCGCTGGCCCGGAACGTCGCCGAGGCCAAGTCAGTGCTCAGGATGGTCCGAGCCGCCGGCCTGCGCCATGGGTACCTCGAGAACCAGGTGTTCGCGCCGCTGGTCGCACGCGGGCGGGACCTGCTCTGGGCCCGCGGCGCCGCCACCACCGGCCGTCCCTACCTCGCCCGGGCCGCCGAGGAGCACACCGGACCGCACTCTCCGTGGTTCTGGCGGGGGGATCTGCAGGGCGGCGGGGTCCTCAACGACATGATGTGCCACTCCGCGCTCGTCGTCTGGCACCTCCTCACCAAGCCCGGTGAGCCGATGTCCAGCGTGCGACCGCGGCGGGTGACGGGGCACATCGCCAGCCTCAAGTGGAGCCGACCGGCGTATGCCCGGAAACTCAAGGCCAGGATGGGCGTTGACTATCGCAGGCGGCCCTCGGAGGACTTCGCGAGCGTGAGCATCGAGTTCGAGGCCGAGGGCGGCCTGACGGTCCTTGGCGAGGCCTCCACCAGCTGGAGCTTCGTCGGCGCCGGCCTCCGGCTCTCCTCGGAGCTGCTCGGCCCGGAGTATTCGATGCAGTGGAACTCGCTCGAGACCGGCCTCAACCTCTTCTTCAGCCGTGAGGTCCACGGCCGCGAGGGCGAAGACCTCGTCGAGAAACAGAACGCGGAGATGGGACTGATGCCCGTGGTGGCCGACGAAGCGGTGGCCTATGGCTACGAAGCCGAGAACCGCCACTTCGTGCGAGTGTTCCTGGGCAAGGAAGCGCCCCAGCTCACCTTCGAGCACGGACTCGAGGTCGTGAAGCTCCTGATGACCGCGTACCGCAGCGCCGAAACTGGCCGCACCCTGCCCTTCCCGGCGCCGGGGCTGGACCGGTACGTGCCCAGGGTGGCCAAGGGTACCTGGCGGCCATGATCCCGCGCACTGGCCGCCTCGTCCTGGCGTTCGTCCTGCTGGCGGGCTTGGCTCGAACCGCCGCCGCGCAGGAGGAATGGATCGGTCTCCCGCGTGGGACGGTGCCCGCGCCGGCGATGGTCGAGGACCTCGAAGGGCGCCCGGTGGACCTGGCCCAGTGGATCGGCCGGCGGCCGGTGCTCGTCGAGTTCTGGGCAACCTGGTGTGCCCAGTGCGAGCGACTTTTTCCGGTGATGGAGCAGGCCCGCCAGCGATTCGGCGACCGTGTCGAGTTCGTGGTCATCGCCGTCGGCGTCAACCAGTCGCCCGGCTCCATCCGCAGCCACCTGGAGCGGCATCCGATGTCGTTCACGGTGCTCTGGGATGGTACCGGGGCCGCCACGCGGGCATTCGAGGCACCGGCGACGGCCTATGTCGTTGTGCTCGACGCCGAGGGGAAGGTCGTCTACACCGGGTTGGGCCCGGAGCAGGACCTCACCCCGGCGCTGGAAAAAGTGGCGGGGCGCTGAGGCGCCCCGCTGGGGTCAGTCGCCCACCTTGGTGCTGGGCGGAGCCAGGCTGTCGAGGACCGATCCCAGTTCCTGATACGCCGCCGGGTCCACTTCGCGGAACGGAACCGCGCGATACGCGATCCTGCCGTCGGGGCCCACCACGAAGAGGTTGCGGTTGGTGAGTCCCGCCCGGCGCGCCAGCGCCCCGTACGCCTTGCCCACCACCGTCCCGCCGTCGCTCGCCATCACGAACGGGAGCTCGGCATCCCTGGCCCAGGAGGCCAACTCGGCCAGTGGATCGGCGCTGATCGCGAGGAGCACGATCCCGCGGCCTCCGTTGAACAGCGTGGCGTACTGATCACGGTACGCCTCCATCTGGACCGTTCAGCCGGGGGTCCTGGCTCGGAAGAAGAAGGCCAGGACGACCGTCGAGCCTTTGAAGTCGGACAGCCTGACTGGCTCCCGCAGGGCTCCCCATCGGGTGGCGGCAGGAAGCGCGAAGTCGGGGGCCACTGCCCCCACCTCGATGGGCTGCGCATCCGGTACCTGGGCCGGCACCGCCCGGACGGCGGCCAGGGCCAGCAGGATCGAGATGGCGGCTATGGCGGGAATTCTTCGCATGCCCCAGTATATCCGCGCCCCCGGGAGGGGGCCAGCGCTCTCACCACTGGAGGGACCAGCAATGCCGAAGTTCGTCATCGACCGGGAAATTCCCGGCGCGGGCAAACTCAGCCCGGCGGAGTTGCAGGGGATCGCGGAGCGTTCCAACGCCGTCCTGCGGGAGCTCGGGCCCGACATCCAGTGGATTCACAGCTACGTCACCACGGACCGGATCTACTGCGTCTACATCGCGCCGGACGAGTCGTACATCCGTGAGCACGCCATCCGCGGCAACTTCCCGGTGTACCGGATCGAGCGGATCAACGAGATCATCGATCCTGCCACCGCCGAATCGGACGTGGGAGCCGCCCGGCTGGCCTGACGGTCACAGCTTCCACCCGGACCGGTACTCGGGCGTCATCAGGTCCTCCGGCACGGTGGTGCTGGTCACCGCGCCCGTTGCCGGATCGAGCTCGAGCGGCCGCGCCAGCCGGACCGCCAGGTTCCCGAGCAGCACCATCTCCGTGAGCGGGCCCGCGTGCCCGGCGAAGCTCGAGCCAGGCTGCGTGCCTGCCTTGCACGCGGCAACCCATTCCTTGTAGACCCCCTCCGTTCGGGGGTACTGGACCGGGAGCGGTGACTTGGTCACCGCCTCCTGCTTCGCAGGGTCGAGCAGGCGTGGCGACTGCCCATAAAGCCCGGCCAGGATCTCCCCCTGGTCCCCCACCCAGAGCTGGCCGCCGTCACTCATCGGCGGCCATTTCGCGTCGAGCACCGGCGGCTTGGGCGGCAGCAGGCCTCCATCCCGCCATACGACCTTGATCGGCCCACGCGAGCCCTTGGCCGGGAAGTCGTATTCGATTCGCGATGACTTCGGGGCCGTCTCGGGAAACAGGGTGCTCGATTCGGCGTTGATCCTGCTGGGGAACCCGAGGTCGAGCGCCCAGAACGCGGCGTCCATCGAGTGGCAGGCGATGTCGCCGAGCGCCCCGGTCCCGAAATCCCACCAGCCGCGCCAGCGGAACGGCGCGTACGCTGGATGGTAGGGCCGGCTGGCCGCGGGTCCGAGCCACAGGTCCCAGTCCAGCCACGGGGGCACGTTGTGCGCCTCGGTTGGCCGGTCGATGCCCTGGGGCCAGATCGGGCGGTCGGTCCACAGCTCGACCCGCTCGACCTTCCCGATCAGTCCCGCCTCGACCCACTCGCGGATCTGCCGCGTGCCGTCCTGCGAATGGCCCTGGTTCCCCATCTGCGTCGCCTGGGACGGGCGGCGGCGGGCCTCCGCCATCAGGCTCCGCACCTCGGCAAGCGTGCGCGCGAGGGGCTTCTGGCAGTAGACGTGCTTCCCCGCCTTGAGGGCCGCCATCGCCACTACGGCATGGGTATGGTCCGCGGTCGAGACGGTCACGGCCTCGATGTTCCGGCCGTCCTTCTCCAGCATCTCGCGGAAGTCGCGGTACCGCTTTGCCCGCGGGTAGGAGACGAACGCGTCCTCGGCCATCTTCGAGTCGACGTCGCACAGGGCGTAGATCGTCTCGCCCTCGAGCCCCCGCACGTCGGTGCGGCCCATGCCGCCCACGCCGACGCAGCCGATGCTCAGCGTGTCGCTCGGGGCTCGGTAGCCCCGACCCAGCACGTGGCGCGGGACGATGTGGAAGGCGGCCGCGGCCGCCCCGGCGCGCCGGACGAACTCCCGCCTGCTCACGCCCTTGCTCGGCATCGATTCGCTCCCCGTAGAGTTACCGTTGCGCCGGCCGGAACAGCAGCGCGAACAGCACCAGGATGATGGCCGCGCCCGCCGCAGGCACCAGCCAGATACTCTGCCAGTCATGGGTGCCGTCCGCCACCCGCCAGGCATCCACCACGCGCCCCGAAACGAAGGCGCCGATGAAGTAGCCCAGCCCGTTGGTGACGAAGTTGAGGAAGCCCTGGGCCGCCGCGCGGATCCGCGGGCCCGCCTGCTCGTCGGTGTAGATCTGGCCACCGACGAAGAAGAAGTCATAGCAGACGCCGTGGAGCAGGATGCCGAGGTAGATGAGCCAGATGCCTGCGTCGGCGTCGCCCCGGCTGAACGCCACGTAGCGCAGCGACCACGCCAGCATGCCCGCCAGCATGATGGTCTTGATGCCGTACCGGCGGAGCAGGAACGGCAGGGCCAGCATGAAGGCGATCTCGGACATCTGCCCGAAGGTCTGGATGAAGGCCGGCTCGGGGACCCCGATCTCGTTGAGGAACGGATTGGCAAAGGTGTAGTAGAACTGGAGCGGCACGCAGAGGAGGAAGGAGCCCGCGACGAATACCGCGAAGGACCGGTCGCGGAGCAGCTGCAGGGCGTCGAGCCCCAGGGCGTCGCGTGCGCTGAACCGCGCCCCCGCGGCCCTGGGCGGCGTGTGGGGCAGTGCGAGGGCGAAGGCCCCCAGGAGCAGCGAGGCGCCGGCCGCGAGCTTCATCGGCGTCGCCAGCGCGTCGGCGTGCAGGAACTTCCCCACCACGATCCCGGCGACGATCCAGCCGATCGTACCCAGCACCCGGATCGCCGGGAACTCCCGCGCGGGGTCGCGCACGTGGTGGAAGGCGATCGCGTTGGTGAGCGACAGCGTGGGCATGTAGCAGAGCGCGTACCCGATGAGCATCGGGTAGAAGGTCCCGAAGGTCCCCTGCTCCGAGACCAGCCACATGATCCCGCCGCCCGCCACATGCAGCACCGCGAGCAGCTTCTCGGACGCGAAGAACCGGTCGGCCACCATGCCCACGAAGAAGGGTGACACCAGCGCGGCGATGGCCGTGGCGCCGTAGGCGAGTCCGACCTGCTGTCCAGAGAACCCGAGCGTCTGCCCGAGGTAGGTGCCCATCGTGACGAACCAGCTCCCCCAGATGAAGTACTGGAGGAACATCATCGCCATCAATCGACCTCGGGCCCATCCGCTCGACACCTGACCGTCCGCCGCGGGCAGTGGGCTCACGGGAGCTCCCGGATCCGGATGTTCCGGTAGGCCACCCGGTCCCCATGATCCTGCAGCGCGAGGTGCCCCCGGGGAGCGCGACCATAACCCGGCCACTGGGCGAACTTGCTCGCCTTGACCTTCGCCTCCCAGTCGGGACTCCCGAGCTCGTACTCCACGACCTTGGTCCCGTTCAGCCAGTGCTCCACGTGCTGGCCCCGCACCACGATCCGGACCGCGTTCCACTCCCCCGCGGGCCTCACCACTCCCGGCGGCGCGGGGTAGAGCCCGTAGGCCGATCCTGCGGCGGTGAGCCGCGACAGGCCGTCGGCATGGGCGGAATCGTCGAGCACCTGCATTTCGGGGCCGGTGTGGTACCCGGCCTCTCCCGCCTCGGTGACCCGGTAGAAGATCCCGCTGTTGCCCTCGGGCGCGACCTTCCATTCGAGTTCCAGCTCGAAGTTGCCGAACTGGTCCACGGTGATG
>JBOHSQ010000214.1:0-4630 GCA_050733295.1 Gemmatimonadales bacterium | reverse complement strand
CCATACACCGCGAATGTCGGCGTCGCGCACGCCGACGAACGATCGCAGGTGGAACCGGGCATTGAATCCCGACCCGATGAAGCCGATGCCGAGCGGCCTACCCATAGGAAACCCCCAGCTTCCGCAGCTGTTCTTCCGGGCACCCGGTCCACTCCGCCACCGGGACGTTGCCCCGGTACCCGAGGTCCTCGACCCCGACCTTGGAGGACCAGAAGCCGCTGGCCACGAGGTCGCGAAACGCGGTGAAGAACGCCGCCCCCTGGCTGAATTCCGGCCTGGCCTTCGCGGGCCATGCGATGTCGTCGAGTACCTGCCCGCGCTGGCTCTCGTCGGTCTCCACGAACCGCCGTCCGAACCGGTCGGTGCACTCGGCGTCGAGCCAGGCGAGGCCGCCGCGGATCCGGACCGGGTCGGTCATCTCCTCGGCCAGCACGAAGTCGAGAAACTCCGGAACGCCCGCGTCCGAGGCGCTGCCCGACCGTTCGTCACGGGGAAGGATCATGTCGGCGAGCGTGGTGGCGGTGGCCAGCTCGTGCGCGGTGAAGAACCGGGCGTTGAACTTGCCCCCCGCCTTCGCCCGCGCCGCTTCCCGCGTTGCGCGATCCACCTCCGCCGGAGCGCAGGCGAACACGGCGGTGGTGCCGGCCGCGGCGGCGAGGGCGGCGAGCGCATCGCGCCGGGTGAGGTCGGTCATCAGAGCTTTCCCGCCTTCCGCTGTTCCACGATGTAGTCCGCCGTGCGCCAGGCCAGGGCGAGGATGGTCCAGGTGGGATTCTTGTCGGCCTGTGACACGAACGGCCCGCCATCGGTGACGAAGAGATTGGGGACGTCGTGGGACTGGCACCAGCGGTTCAGCGCGGAGGTCTGCGGGTCGTTGCCCATGCGCACGGTGCCGAGCTCATGGATGATCCGCCCGCCGGAGGCGATGCCGTATCCCTGCTCCCGGGTCGGCATGGGCGGAAAGACCTGCCCGCCCATTTCCGCGATGAGCGCGCGGAAGGTCTCCTGCATGTGGCGCACCTGCCGGTATTCGTGCTCGCTCCACTTCCAGTGGAACCGCAGGACCGGGATGCCCCAGCGGTCCACCGCGACCGGGTCGAGCTCGCAATAGCTGTCCGCGTTGGGGATCATCTCGCCCCGACCGGAGAATCCGATGGTACTGCCCCAGGTGCGCCGGTATTCCTCCTTGAGCGACTCGCCCCAGCCGCCACCGCCGGGATACCGGTGGATCCCGCCGAGCACGCCGTAGCCTGGCATGCCGCGTCCTCCCCAGACCTCGATGTGGTAGCCGCGCGGGAAGTCCAGCTTCCGGTTGTCGAGCCACCATGGGGAGTAGAGATGCATCCCGCCGACGCCGTCCTCATTGTGGGGCACGCCATCGAGAAGTTTCGGGATGAAGCCGGCCACGTCGGTGCCGGTGGTGTCGGTGAGATGCCGCCCCACGACGCCGCTGGCGTTCGCGAGCCCCTGGGGGTGCGTCGAGCTTCTCGAGTTGAGCAGCAGCCGGGCGGACTCGCAGGCCGAGGCGGCGAGGATCACCACCCGTGCCTGGGCGTGCTCGTCCCGGCCAGTGGCCTTGTCCACCCAGCTCACGCCGCTGCACCGCCCGTCGGGGCCCAGGGTGACCTCCCGCGCCATGGCGTTGGTCACGAGGGTGAGCTTGCCCGTGGCCTGGGCCGGAGAGAGCAGGACATTGGTGGCGGAGAAGTTGGCGTGCACTGCGCACCCGCGGTGGCACTGCCCGCAGTAATGGCACGCAGCCCGGCCGTTGAGCGGCCGGGTGAGGATCGAAAGGCGCGAGGGGATGCAGGTGACCTTGAGCCGGTCACAGGCCTGCTTGACCAGCAGCTCGTAGCACCGCGGGCGCGGCGGTGGGAGGAAGATCCCGTCGGGCTCGTTCGGCAGCCCCTCGGCGGTCCCGAAGATGCCGACTAGGCGGTCGACGCGGTCGTAGTAGGGTGCCACATCGTCGTAGTTGATCGGCCAGTCGTCGCCCAGGCCGTCGATCGACCTGCGGCGGAAGTCGGATGGACCGAACCGGAGCGAAATCCGTCCCCAATGGTTGGTGCGCCCGCCCACCATGCGGGCGCGCCACCAGTCGAATGTGGTGCCCGGCGCGCGGGTGTAGGGTTCGCCTTCGATGTCCCAGCCACCGATGCAGGCGTCGAATTCGCCGAACGGGCGCTCCTTGGTGGAGGCACCCCGCCGAGGCGACTCGTAGTTCCAGGTGAGCATCGCCCCGTCCCGGGCGTTGTCCCAGGGCCCGCCGGCTTCGAGCACAATCACGTCCGCCCCCGCCTGGGTGAGGGCGTAGGCCGCCATGCCGCCGCCGGCGCCGGAGCCGACGATGCAGACGTCGTAGGTGCGGCGCGGCTGGCGGATGCGCATCCCGGAGCGAGCCTCGGTGTGACGGGGTTGCGGTATGCTAGGGGCGCCCGCGACACGGGGCAATGGGGTTCACGGCGGGTCAGCCGCCAATTCTGCGATAGCCTGCGAGGCTCGTCGCGGCGAAGGCCCACGGGTCCGCCGGCTCGTCGTGCTCCACGAAGGCGTGCCGGATGGCTCCTGCATCGGGGGCGGCGAAGAACGAGGCGAAGTCGATGGTGCCGGCACCCACGTCGACCTGCCGATGCTCGGGCGGACCTCCGGAGTCCTTCACATGAACGAGCCGGTAGCGACCGGGATGGGCGGCGAGCACGGCGCGCGGATCGACTCCCGCGCGAACGCACCAGAACAGGTCGAGCTCGAGATCGACGCATGCGGGATCGGTCGCCTGCACCAGGACCTCCCAGGGCACGCCTCCCTCGAGCGGGGCGAACTCGTACGCGTGGTTGTGGTAGGCGAAGCGGAGGCCGTAGTCCGAAAGGCGACGCCCGATGTCGGTGAAGCGCTGGGCCATGCGGCGCCAGGCATCGAGCGAAGCCCGCTCGGACGGGTCGAGCCAGGCCACGATGACCCAGGCATGCCCGGCTTCACGCGCGGCGTCGGCGCTGGGGCGGAGCCGGTCGCCCTCGAGGGTCTCCAGCGCGACGTGGGAGGCGGGTGACCCGAGCCCCGCGCTGGCCAGGGCCACACGGATTTGCGTCGCCGACCGGCCGAACCACCCCGCGAACTCCACTTCCCGGTAGCCGAGTGTGGCGACGCGGTCGAGGGTCCGCTCCACACTCTCGGCCATCGCGGTGCGCAGGGAGTAGAGTTGGATACCGGGGGGAGGAAGGTCGGGGGTCACGGGTCGATGGTCGAGCCGAGGCAGTGCGCGGCCGGCTGCGAAGAGCGCGGCGCCCGCTTCAAGAAACCCCCTGCGGTGCATGGTCACGACGGCTCCGATCGGCTGAGTGAGCAACTTGCGGGAGCCGATTGCACTCCGCCAGAGTCGGGGCTACCGGTCCCTGGCCCCTTTCGGTGATATTCGCCTGACTCCGCCGACAGCTTCGCCAAGGAACGCACGATGCGCACTCGTCTCCGGCTCCTCCCCACCGCGCTGGTCCTCATCGGTGCCGCCGCGCACCCTGCAACCGCGCAGAACCTCACCACCGACGATCCGGTGCTGCGCAAGATCTGGTCGGAGGGAACCACCAACAGCCAGGTGGCCCGGCTCGGGCAGGTCCTGATGGATTCGATCGGGCCGCGCCTTGCCGGCACGCCGAACATGAAGTCGGCGCGCGACTGGGTGGAGCAGACCTACAAGGGATGGGGGATGACGGTCAGGCAGGAGCACTACGGGACCTGGAAGGGATGGGAATTCGGACCCACGCACCTCGACTTGGTCGCGCCGCGCCGACAGGGCCTGGTGGCCCACCTCCTGGCGTGGAGCGCTGGCGCCACCAAGCCCGTGGAAGGCGCCCTGGTGATGCTCCCGGAAACTTCGACGCGGGCGGAGTTCGACCGGTGGCTGCCCACCGCGCGGGGCAAGTTCGTCCTGCTCTCGTGGCCGGAGCCGATGTGCCGCGCCAGGCAGGAGCTCGAGAGGTTCGCGCTTCCCAGCACGGTGAAATGGGTGGACTCGGTGCGGTCCGCGGGCCGCCGGGCCTGGGCACCGAGGCTCGCCGCCTTCGAAGGCCGCCAGGACCGGGTGCTGGCTGCGCTCGATTCGGCGGGTGCGGCCGGGGTACTCACCTCCAACTGGTCGGGAGGGTGGGGGGCGACGCGGGTGTTCTCGGGCCGCACCAACCGCGCCGTCGCCCTCGACGTGTCCTGCGAGGACTACGGCCTGCTGGCCCGGCTGGCCGCGAACGGACAGGGACCGCGGCTGCGCGTTTCGGTCGACAGCAAGGATCTGGGCGAGGTGCCCGAGTTCAATGTCGTCGCCGAACTGCGCGGCACCGAGCGGCCGGACGAGTACGTCATCCTGGGCGCGCACCTCGATTCGTGGCACGGAGCCACCGGGGCCACCGACAACGGCACCGGTACGGTCATGATGATGGAGGCGGCCCGCCTGCTGAAGGCGGCGTACCCGTCGCCCAAGCGCACCATCCTCATCGGGCACTGGGGCGCTGAGGAGCAGGGGCTGATCGGCTCGGGGAGCTTCGCGGAGGATCATCCCGACATCGTCCAGCGAATGTACGCCGGCTTCAACCAGGACAACGGCACCTGGCACGTCGAGGAAGTGCAGGCCTACGGCTTCCTCGAC
>JBOHSQ010000213.1:0-11691 GCA_050733295.1 Gemmatimonadales bacterium | reverse complement strand
GGGCGCGGACGGGCCCTGCGAACAGCGCGAGCGCCGCCGCGAGCGCCCACGGTCGCGGGTCAGCGAGTGCGCGCCAGCAGGAATGCACTGAGGAGGCGAACGCCGACTCCGGTGGGACCCCGACCGGTATCCGGCGCATCCGAGGAGGTGTACGCCGTTCCCGCGATGTCGAGGTGCGCCCAGGGGAAGCCATCCACGAACTCGCGCAGGAACCAGCCGGCGCTGATCGAGCCGGCCGCGCGCCCCCCGGTGTTCTTGACGTCGGCGACGTCGGACTTGTTGAGCTCGCGGTACTCGTCCCAGAGCGGGAGCGGCCACGCGCGCTCCCCGGATGCCTCGCCGGCCGCCTTGAGGTCGGCCACCAGCCGGTCGTCGGTGCCCATCAATCCGGTGGCGATGTGGCCCAGCGCGATGACAATCGCACCGGTGAGGGTGGCGAGGTCCACGGCACAGGCGGGCGAGTAGCGGCGGGCATACGACAGGGCATCGGCGAGGAGCAGCCGTCCCTCCGCATCGGTATTCAGCACCTCAATGGTCTTGCCGGAGTGGCTGCGGACCACGTCGCCGGGCCGGTAGGCCGACCCCGAGGGCATGTTCTCGGCCGAGGGGATGAGGGCCACGACGTGCAGCCTGGGCTTCAGCCGACCCAGCATCTCGAAGGTGCCGAGGACCGCCGCGGCTCCGGACATGTCGTACTTCATCTCCTCCATCTTTTCGGCCGGCTTGAGGGAAATGCCCCCGGTATCGAAGGTGATCCCCTTCCCCACCAGCACGACCGGCTTCCCCTGGGCCCCATGGTACTGGAGTGCGATGAAGCGCGGCTCAGCCGCGCTCCCCTGCGCCACCGCGAGGTGCGCCCGCAGGCCTTCCTTCTCCATGGCCTTCCGATCGAGCACCGTGACGTCGAAGCCGTACCGGCCGGCCAGCTCCTCGGCGCGGGCGGCGAGGTCGCGTGGTGCGAGCATGTTGCTAGGGAGGACCTGCAAGTCCCTGGTGAGCCATTGCCCCGCCGCAACCGCCGCCCCGATCTCCACCCCGCGGCGGAAGGCGCGGCTCGGCCGGCGGCGCACGATCGCGACGGCGCCGAGCGGCGGCTTGGGCTCCTTCGGCGGTTCCTTCAGCTCGGCGAACTGCCAGGCGCCGTAGCCGATGCCCTCGGCGAGCGCGCGGCCGGCCGCGCGGTCATCGAGCGGTGCCAGCACCTCCGCGGGCAGGTGCAGCGCCGCGTCGGAAAGGCCCAGGGACCGGGCCCGCTTCGAGACGATCCCGGCGGCACGGCGCAGCCGGCCCGGATCGACGTCGACGGCCTTGCCGAGCCCGACGAGAAGGACCCGCCCCGCGAACCCGGGCGGATGGAGGAGGGCGGTCTCGTCGCGCTTCCCCCGGAAGTCGCCACTCCGGAGCACCCGCGCGAGCGCGCCCTGCGTGGCGCGATCGAGTGGCGCGAGCGACGGGGCCCACGGCCCCTCGGGGACGAGGAGCGCGAGCATCGGCGTGTCCACCGACTCGGGCGCGTCAGACCGGAGCAGGATCTCGAGCTGCATCGCTCACCCCAGGTGCTGGATGATCTGGTCGGCGAACGTCGAGGTGGAGACTTCCGTCGCCCCGGGGATCTGGCGGGCGATGTCGTAGGTGACCAGCCGGGCGCGCAGGGCCCCCTCGACGCCGCGCACGATCCGCTCGCTCACGCCGGACCAGGCGATCTCCTCGAACATCATGGCCCCCGACAGGATGACCGCACAGGGATTGACCTTGTCGAGCCCGGCGTACTTCGGCGCCGTGCCGTGGGTGGCCTCGAAGACGGCGTAACCATCCCCCACGTTGCCACCCGGGGCCATGCCCAGGCCGCCGACCTGCGCCGCCGCGGCATCCGACATGTAGTCGCCGTTGAGGTTGGGCATCGCCAGCACGGCGTACTCGTCGGGGCGCAGCAGGAGCTGCTGGAACATGGCGTCGGCGATGCGGTCCTTGATCATTACCGACTGGCCGGGCGCGGCGGCGTCGCCCTCGCGGTAGGTCTCCGCGCCGAACTCCGCCGCGGCCAGCGCATAACCCCAGTCGCGGAAGGCCCCTTCGGTGAACTTCATGATGTTGCCCTTGTGCACCAGGGTCACGCTGGACCGCCGGTGGGCGATGGCGTGGAGCACGGCCCGCCGCACCAGCCGCTCGGTGCCGAAGCGGGACATCGGCTTGATGCCGAGGGCCGACCCCTCGCGCACCGGGCGGCCGAACTCGGTGGCGAGCAATTCGCGGAGCCGCGCGGCTTCCTTCGAAGTGGCCTCAAACTCGATTCCGGCGTAGACGTCCTCGGTATTCTCGCGGAAGATCACCACGTCGAGCTTCTCGGGCGCCTTCATGGGTGAGGGCACGCCCTCGAAGTACCGGCAGGGGCGGATGCAGGCGTAGAGGTCCAGCAGCTTGCGCAGCGTCACGTTGAGTGAGCGGATGCCGGTGCCCACCGGCGTGGTGAGCGGTCCCTTGATCGCGACCCGGTGCCGCCTGATCGACTCGACGGTTTCGTCGGGCAACCAGTTGCCGGTCTGCTTGAAGGCCTTCTCGCCCGCCAGGACCTCGGTCCACGCCACGCTGCGGCGACCGGCAAAGGCGTGGTGGACGGCCGCGTCGAACACGCGCTGGGAAGCCCGCCAGATGTCAGGCCCGGTACCGTCGCCTTCGATGAACGGGATGATCGGGTGGTCGGGGACCTGCCAGCCGGAGGGGCCGAAGCCGATGGGAGAGGCGGTCATCGAGTCCGAGAGTTTGACGTGATCGGTGAGCAGCGAGCGGCGCGCGGGCCCCGCCCTGCCCCGGGGGGAGAACCTAACGACGTGAATCAGCGGCTGGTAAGGGTCGGCGGCGCTCACACGCCGGCGTGGAGGGCTTCGAGGGACTTGTAATGCTCGAGCGCTTCAGGGTTGGCCAGTGCCTCCACGTTCCGGACCGGGCGGCCGTGGATCGTCTCCCGGACCGCCACCTCGGAGATCTTCCCGCTCACGGTGCGCGGGATGTCGGGGACCTCGAGAATCAGCCGTGGCACATGGTGCGGGCTCAGGTTGCTCCGGATCGCCTGACGGAGGCGCTCGCGGGTGGCGTCGTCGAGCTCCTGGCCTGGGCGCATGCGCACGAACAGGATGATGCGGACGTCCGCCTCGCCCCCGGTCGTGACTTCCTGCCCCACGGCCACGCTCTCGAGAACTTCCGGCAGCCGCTCCACTTCGCGGTACAACTCGGCGGTGCCTATCCGGACGCCGCCGGGGTTGAGCGTGGCATCGCTCCGGCCGTGGATCACGAGGCCCCCGTGCTCCGTGAGCTCGGCCCAGTCCCCGTGCGTCCAGGCGCCCTCGAAGCGCTCGAAGTAGGCCGCGCGGTACTTGCGCCCGCCATCGTCGTTCCAGAACGCCACCGGCATCGACGGGAAGGGCCGGGTGCACACCAGGTCGCCGGGCTGGGACCTCACGCTCCGGCCGGCCTCATCGAACACGTCGACCGCCATGCCCAGGCCGCGCGCCTGCAGCTCGCCTCGCCACACGGGACCCAACGGATTCCCCAGCGCGAAACAGGAGATGATGTCGGTCCCGCCACTGATGGACGCGAGCTGGACATCGGACTTCACATCGCGGTAGACGTAGTCGAATCCGGCGGGGGAGAGCGGGCTGCCGGTCGAGAGTATCGTGCGCAGCGCTGGCAGGCGGTGGCTTCGCGCGGGCGAGAGGCCCTGCTTCTCCATCAGTGCGATGTACCTGGCACTGGTTCCGAACACGGAGACCCGCTCCGAGTCTGCCATGTCCCACAGCACGTCCGCCTCCGGGGCGAGGGGCGCGCCATCGTACAGGAGCACCGCGGCCCCCGTGGCGAGGGTCGACACCAGCCAGTTCCACATCATCCACCCGCAGGTGGTGAAGTAGAAGACCCGGTCCCCGCGGCGGACGTCGGTGTGCAGCACCAGCTCCTTGAGGTGCTGCAGCAGCGTGCCCCCGGCGCCGTGCACCAGGCACTTGGGCAGGCCGGTGGTGCCGCTCGAGTACATGATGCAGACAGGATGGTCGAAGGGGAGGCGCGCGAACTCGAGCGGCGGGTCGTCGTCGGGGCCGAGGAAGTCCGGCCACCAACGGGCGCCGCGGCGGCGGCCCTCGAGCCCGACGATGGCCGACGCGATCGGCGATGCCACCAGGTGCGGCACCACCACCACCTCGCGCACACCCGGCAGCTGGGCGAGAATCGCCTCCGCGCGCCCGAGGCAGTCGATGGTGCGGCCGGCATACCGGTAGCCATCGGCACAGAAGAAGACCTTGGGCCCGATCTGCCCGAACCGGTCCACCACGCCCTGCACCCCGAAGTCGGGCGAACACGACGACCAGATGGCGCCGATGCTGGTCGTGGCCAGCATCGCGATCACGGTCTCGGGGACGTTCGGCAGCCACCCGACGACGCGATCGCCAGGACCGACGCCCGCCTGGCGAAGGCCGCGGGCCACCCGTGCCGTGGCCCGCGCCAGCTCGGCATAGCTCAGGGCGTCACGGCGGCCCAGCTCGTTCCAGCTCACCAGCGCGGGGTGCCCGTCGCGGTAGCGGAGGAGGTTCTCGGCGAAGTTGAGCCGCGTGCCGGTAAACCAGCGGGGCCCCCGCAGCGGGTCGGGCGGGGCCATCCGGTCACCGCCGACCAGCACCGCCTCCCAGGGATCGCCCCCCTCGCGCGGCTCGGCCACCACCCCGGTGAAGCGCCACAGCGCGGCCCAGAATTCCTCGGGATGCTCCACCGACCAGCGCCAGAGCCGTTCGTAGGTGTCGGCACCGGGATCCTCCGGCGGGGCGAAGCCTGCGAAGGCCTCGAACCGGCGGAGGTTGGTGGAGGCGACGCGGACCGGCGAGGGGGACCAGATCGGTGCTTCGCTCACCGCGTGGCTCGGTCAGGTCGTGGGCGGATTGAACTGGGCGTGCTGCTGGTCGATCCAGCTCCGGTGGTACTCGGGGTCCTCGAATTGGACCGCGGCGCGGGCCACATGGAGGGGACGGAACGAGTCCATCATCACGGCGAGCTCGTTGGTCTCCTTGGCTCCGATGCTCGCTTCGGCCCGGCCCGGGTGCGGGCCGTGCGGCAACCCGTCGGGATGGTGGGTGATGGACCCGTACTCGATGCCCTTCCGGCTCATGAACTCGCTCGAGGCGTAGAACAGGACCTCGTCCGAGTCCACGTTCGAGTGGTTATAGGGCGCCGGCACGGCGTTGGGGTCGAAATCGTAGGGGCGGGGACAGAAGGAACAGATGACGAACCCGTCGCCCTGGAACGTCTGGTGGACCGGCGGCGGCTGGTGGATCCGGCCGACGATGGGCTCGAAGTCGTGGATGCTGAACGCCCAGGGGTAGAAGTACCCATCCCAGCCCACCACGTCGAAGGGGTGGTGGTCGAGGATCAGCTCGTTGATGGCCTGGTACTGCTTCACCAGGATCCGGAAGTCGCCGCGCTCGTCGTGGACCCGCAGCTCGGTCGGCCGGCGGATGTCGCGCTCGGAGAAGGGCGCGCCCTCGAGGAGCTGGCCGAACTCGTTGCGGTAGCGCTTGGGCCAGCGAATGTGGCCCCGGCTCTCGAACACCAGGAGCTTGGTCGGGTCCTTCCCCAGGTCGAGCCGCCAGCGGTGCGTGATGTTCCGGTGGATGACGACGTAGTCACCCTGACGGTAGGGCAGGTCGCCGAAGACGCTTTCCAGCGTCCCCTGCCCTTCCGCGACGTACACCACCTCGTCCGCCTGCGAGTTGCGGTAGAAGTGGGCGTCGAGCTCGTCCGGCTCGACGTAGAGCATCGCGATGTCGCGGTTGAACAGGATCGGGATGCGATCCATCGTCGGGCTGCCGCCCTTCCGCGCCAGGCGGGTCCGGAAGTGCCGGTGGCGGAGCGAAGTCGCGTCATCCGGCTCCCAGACCACCTCGCGCAGCCGCTGGGCCGACTTGACCGTGGTGGGCGGATGGGTGTGGTACAGGAGCGAGGAGGTGCCGACGAAGCCCTCGTGTCCCATCAGCTCCTCGGCGTAGAGGCCGCCGTCGGGCCGGCGGAACACGGTGTGCCGCTTGCGCGGCATGCTGCCCAGGGTGTGGTAGATCGGCATCAGAGATTTCCTCGCGCCGCCTGTTCCCGCTCGATGGCCTCGAAGAGGGCCTTGAAGTTGCCCTTGCCGAAGCTCTTCGCCCCCTTCCGCTGGATGATCTCGTAGAAGAGGGTCGGACGGTCCTGGACGGGCTTGGTGAAGATCTGGAGCAGGTAGCCTTCGTCGTCACGGTCGACCAGGATGCCCAGCTCCTGCAACGGCGCCAAGTCCTCGTCGATCTTCCCCACCCGGTCGAGCAGAGTGTCGTAGTAGGACCCCGGCACCACCAGGAACTCGACCCCGCGATCGCGGAGGGCGGTGACCGTCTCGATGATGTTGTTGGTGGCGAGGGCCACGTGCTGCACGCCGGGCCCGTGGTAGAAGTCGAGATACTCGTCGATCTGGCTCTTCTTCTTGCCAGCGGCCGGCTCGTTGATCGGGAACTTGATCCGGCCGTTGCCGTTGGACATGACCTTCGACATCAGGGCCGAGTACTCGGTGGAGATGTCCTTGTCGTCGAAGGAGAGGAGGTTGAAGAAGCCGAGGACCCGCTCGTAGAAGCCCACCCACTCGTTCATCTTGCCCAGCTCGACGTTGCCAACGCAGTGGTCGACGTACTGGAGCCCGGTTTCCGCCGGCACGAACGCCGACTGGACCGGCCGGAAGCCGGGCAGGAAGAGCCCGCGGTAGTTCCGCCGCTCGACGATGGAATGCACGGTGTCGCCGTAGGTCCGGATGCCGGCAACAACGACTTCCCCCTGGTCGTCCCGCAGCACCTCGGGCTCCTGGGCGCTGGTGGCGCCACGGTCGACGGCCTTGGTCCAGGCGTCGCGCGCATCATCCACCCAGAAGGCGATGTCGCGGACCCCGTCGCCGTGCTTGCGCACGTGCTCGGCGATCGGGCCCTCGGGGCCGAGGGGGCAGGTGAGAACGAACCGGAGCTTGTTCTGCTCCAGGAGGTAGCTGGCCCGGTCCCGGACGCCGGTTTCCGGCCCGCGGTACCCCACCAGCCGGAACCCGAAGGCCGCGCGGTAATAGATGGAGGCCTGCTTGGCGTTGCCGACCCAGAACTCGAGGTAGTCCGTGCCGTTGATCGGGAAGGTATCGTGCGCGGCGGCCTGCTCCGCGACGGATGCGCTCTGCATGGGGGCCCTCCGGGGCGCGGGTCCACCCGTACGATAACACGGGGGCCCCGGACCGGCCACAACTCCTTGTGGTCGCGGGAGATGGGCCGGGCCAGCACGGAACCGGTGGCCCCCGAGCGCCGGGTTCCCTAGCTTTGAAACCATGGCCACCGCGATCCAGCCCGGGCTCACCACGGCCCGCGCCCCGTTCATCGAGCAGGCGCGCGCCGGCGGGGAGATCTACATCCGTCAGCCTTTCGAGCTGTACTCGGAGGAGAATCACGAGGCGTGGCGGCGGCTGTACTCGCGAATGGAGGACCGGTGGCGCCGGTACGCCAACCCGCACTTCCTCCAGGGCATCGACAATCTCTGCCTGGACCCGGCCCGGGTGCCGAAGCTCGAGGACGTGAACCGGTTCCTGAGCCCACTCACGGGATTCAAGGCGAAGGCCGTGAGCGGGTACGTGCCTGCGTTCCTCTTCTTCGACTGCCTCCGGAACCGGGAATTCCCCACCACCATCACCATCCGGGACCACGAGCGGCTCGACTACCTCCCCGAGCCGGACATCTTCCACGACATCGCCGGCCACGTCCCGATGCACACCGACCGGGCGTTCGCGGATACGCTGGTCCGGTTCGGTGACTGCGCCCATACGGCGGCGGAGATCGTCCGCGGGATCCAGGACGAGCAGGAGCGGGTCCGGCGGGTGGACTCGATCATCAGGGCCTTCGCCCGGTTCTTCTGGTTCACCATCGAGTTCGGACTGATGAAGGGGGAGAACGGGGAGCTCAAGGTCTACGGCAGCGGGTTGCTCTCGAGCTACGGCGAGATTGCCCACGCGATCGAATCGCCCGAGGTGCAGCGCTTTCCGGTGCAGCTCGAGTGGGTGATCAACCAGTCGTTCGAGATCGACCACTACCAGCCGCTGCTGTTCGTGGTGGACTCCTTCGACCACCTCTTCGGACTGGTGGACCAACTTGAGGGCTGGATGCGCCAAGGCAAGCTGGACAACGTCGCCCCGGGCGAGCCCAAGGTGTCGGAGGAGGACCTGCGGAGCTTCCTGACGGCGGAAGCGAAGTAGGACGGGCGGAACGGGCAAGCAGGGCAGGACGGGCGGGAACGGGGAGGACCCGTCCCGCCTGTCTCATTTCGTCCCTTTACGTCCCTACTTCAGGTTCCTGATCGTGTTCATCGCCGTCTCGTGGCGCGACTTGGCAATCGCGGCAAGGTCGGCGAACCGGGTGCGCAGCGACTCGATCTGGCCGTCGAGCTGGGCCGCCTCACCCTGGGCCTGGGCGGCGGCCGCCCGGGCGTCGCGAATGGCCGCCTCGAGCGACTCGCGGGGAGTGTCCCGCGTGGGCGACGGGATGGCCAGGAGCTTGGTGGCCAGATCGCGGTAGATCGCATCGCGCTGGTCCAGCGCCTGGCGGAGCTGGGCGTAGACGGCTCCCATCCCCTGGATGGCCTGTCCCGCTTCCTGCAAGGTGACGGCTGGTGAGGCGGGCGCGGCCTCCTGCGCCGCGGCCGGTGCTGCAGCAAGCACGAGCGCCGCGACAACCCCCACGATCGTTCGCATCTGGATTCCCCCCGGCATGAGTCGGACCTACGCGCCCCCGATGGGCAGGGGCGGCTGGTTCTTCCAGCGGCCCCGGGTGAAGTCGGGAATGTCCACCGGCCGGCTGCGGTTCGCCACCGACCGCTCCGTCGCAGCGCAGAGGCTCGAGAGCGCCGCCGCGTCGTAGACGTTCATGTCCAGCGGCTGGCCCGCCCGCAGGCACTCGACCAGCCGGAAATCCTCCAGGAAGTCCATCCCGCCGTGGCCGCGTCCGGCGCGCTGCACCCGCTCCGAGCGCCAGAGCGGGTGCTCGAACTCGGCGTAGTAATCCTCGGCCTGCTCCCACCGGTGCGCCGGGCTCCGGCCCTCGATGTGAATGCGGTCGGGATAGCCCTCGAACAGCCCCCGAGTGCCCTGCAGCATGTTGATGCGGCTGTAGGGGCGCGGGCTGTCGCAGTTGTGCGCCAGGTAGATGGTGCGGCCGCGCGCGGTGCGGATGAGCGCCACGTTCACGTCGCCCAGCCTGAATCGCTCCCGCCGCCGAGGGTCGTGCTCCGGGAAGTGTTCGCGGGCATACAGCTCGAGGCCGCGGGCCGGGCTGCTCATGGACACGACGTACTCGAAGCGATCGCCCCGGTTGATGTCCATGCACTGGGCGAGGGGCCCGAGCCCGTGGGTCGGGTACAGGTTGCCGTTCCGCTTCATGGCATGCCGGCGGCGCCAGAGGCCCTCCCCCTCGGTGGAGAACTTCAGCGCCCGCAGGTCGTGCAGGTAGCCTGCCTCCCCGTGCAGCAGCTCGCCGAAGACCCCCTGCCGCACGAGGTTCAGCATCATGAGCTCGGCCCGGCCGTAGTTGCAGTTCTCCAGCATGACGCACTGGCGGCGCGTCTTCTCGGCCGTCTCCACGAGGTCCCAGCAGTCATCCTCGGTGTAGGCGGCGGGCACCTCCACCGCGGCGTGCTTGCCGGCGCGCATGGCTGCCAGGCAGATGGGCACGTGCCACTCCCACGGCGTGGCGTTGTAGACCAGGTCAAGATCGTCGCGTTGGCACAGGCGCTCGAAGTCGCGGGGGCCGCGATCGTACGCATCGGGCCGGCGGAAGCCGGCCCGCTCGACCTTGTCCTGCGCCGCGCGTGCCTTCTCCGGCACGATGTCGCATACGGCCCGGATCTCGACGCCCTCGAGCTGAAGCAGGTTGTCGATGTGGATGTTTCCCATGCCGCCGCAACCGACGAATCCGATGCACACGGTCTCCAGCGGGTCCGGGGCCAGCGGATAGTCGGCGGATCGGGAAGCGAGCAGCGGGGCTCGAGCCCCACCCTGCCCCACCACAGCGGTTCCGGTGAGGGCGGCGGCCGAGGTCTTCAGGAAGTCGCGGCGGTCGGGCATGGGGTCGAGGGTCAAGGGTCAAGAGTGAAGTGATGGGATCGCTCCACGGCTCAGTTCCCGGCCGAGACGGTGGGCAGGAACCGCGGCGGCTGGCGGGCGCCGGTGACCAGCTCGAACGCATACGCGAGCCGGAGCAGCTTCGGCTCGGACCACGCGGCGCCAAGGAAGGAGAGTCCCACCGGGAGCGCCCCGACGAAGCCGGCGGGGACCGTGACATGGGGGTAGCCGGCCACGGCCGAAGGCGTGGAGCAGCCCCCGGAGAAGTGGTCGCCATTGACCAGGTCGGTGACCCACGCGGGCCCGCCGGTCGGGGCGACCAGCGCATCGAGCCGGAGCCGCCGGAGCACTGCGTCGAGCCCCTCCTCGCGGGAGAAGCGGCGGCATCGCGCGAGGGCGTCGCGATAGTGGCGCTCCTGGAGCGAACCCTTCTTCACCGCCCGCTCGAACAGTTCCTGCCCGAACCAGGGCATCTCCCGCTCGGACTCGCGCCGGTTGAAGGCGATGAGGTCGGCCAGCGTGCGAGGCCCCGACGCGCGGCCCGCGAGGTAAGTCTCGAGGTCGGCACGAAACTCGTACAGCAGCACCTCGAGTTCGTCGTCGCCGTAGTCGTCGGCCCTGGGGACCGGCGCCGGATCGACCAGCACGCCCCCCGCCTCGGTGATCGCGTCGAGGGCGCGCTCCATGACCACCTCGACCCCGGGGTGGAAGCCGAAGAAGTTGCGGGCCACGCCGATCCGGGTGCCCCGCAGGCCGTCGGCGCGAAGGTGCCGGGTGTAGTCGGCCTCGGCGTGCCGCGCCGCGAAGGCGGTGGCGGGGTCACGCGTGTCGGGGCCCGCGATCGCCCCGAGCAGGATGGCCGCGTCCCGGACGGTGCGCGCCATGGGCCCGGCGGTGTCCTGGCTGTGCGCTATGGGGATCACGCCGCTCCGGCTGACCAGGCCCAGGGTGGGCTTCACGCCGACGATCCCGCAGGCGGTCGCGGGGCACACGATGGACCCGTCGGTCTCGGTGCCCACCGCGACCACGGCAAGGCTCGCGGCAACCGCTGCGGCCGATCCGGAACTCGAGCCGCAGGGGTTCCGGTCGAGCACGTAGGGGTTCCGGGTAAGCCCACCTCGCGCGCTCCAGCCGCTGGTGCTGCGGTTGGACCGGAAGTTCGCCCACTCACTCAGATTGGCCTTGGCCAGAATGACCGCACCCGCCCCGCGCAGCCGCGCGACAAGGAATGCGTCGTTCGCGACTGGCCGGTCGGCCAGCGCGAGCGATCCGGCGGTGGTGAGCATCCGGTCGCCGGTGTTGATGTTATCCTTGAGCACGACGGGAATGCCGTGGAGCGGCCCGCGAAGCCGCCCAGCGCGGCGCTCGGCGTCGAGGTGGTCGGCCAGGGCGAGGGCCTCGGGGTTTGCCTCGATGATGCTTCGGATGGCAGGCCCGGCGCGATCCAGCGCCTCGATCCGGGCGAGGGACGCCTCGACCAGGGCCCGCACGGTGGTTTCGCCGCGGCCGAGCGCCGATTGCAGGCCGCCGATGGTCGCTTCCTCGAG